>NZ_JAESMI010000085.1:0-34004 GCF_017893095.1 Staphylococcus sp. GDX8P80P
ATTTTTTGATTATTTTCAGCTCGTTGAGCTACTACTTTTCTTATATTAAGTGCCATTAATACAAAACCAAGTTCTCTTTTGACTTTATTGAGTCCTCGGACAGACATCCGAGTGAAACCCAAAATAGCCTTCATAAATCCAAAAACAGGTTCCACATCAATTTTTCTTTGACTGTAGATATTTTTTGTTTCTGGTTCTGAAAGCTTTTTGTTAATTTGGGATTTAAAATATTCCCAGTTATAATTCTTCATTATTTTTTTGTTTGTTTTTGAATTGAAGTTCATACATTGATTTTTCAGAGGACATTCTGAACAATCATCACATTCATATAATTTGAAGTCTCGCTTATAACCATACTTATCATGACGATAGGCATATCTTTTAAAACCTAGCCATTTATTATTCGGACAAATGAATTCGTCATAGTCCCAATTTTGAGTATTAAAGATGTTACTTTTATATTTTTTAGTTTTATCTTTTATAAACATTCCATATGTTATGAGTGGCGTTCGATTAAAGTCATCTATAATTGCCATATAATTTGATTCACTCACTTTAGAAAGTGCTAATGAAGATTTACATTTTGAAATAGATTTAAATGAAGTTGCTGAGAAGTTTATTCAATATGAAAATAAAAAAGTATACATCATCGTAGAAGAATCAACGCCGATTTTAACAACGCAACGTAACTTGAAAGTTACGAATAACCAGTCTGAAGTTTTAGGCTTGAATGAAGTGTTAGTTGATGCTAATGAGGACATTAAAATACAACCTTATATCACTCGAAATGGTTATTTACATTTATCATTGGAAACGTTGGATTTAAATAAAACATATTTTTCAAGAAGACACATTGATAATATGAAAATAAACAATAGTGAAGCGTTCATAAAAGGCCAGTTTGCAATACTTAATTCGACACTTGAAAATGTGCAACTATTAATAAAAACAAGATTGACTGATAGAGAAAAATTCGCAAATATTCATCTTGAAAAAATTAATCAAACGAATAATACATCTACTTATAATTTTTCGGTAGATATCTACAAAGATTTGATAGACTTCATGAAGTATGAATATAAAAGTGAGGATATCATAGATATTTACTTAAGTATAAAAGTAAAAGAATCATCGGAGCATCTAAGAATAAAAATTGGAAATCCTAGAATATTGGCGGAAAAGCTATTAAAAGGGGAAATCATCACTGAGTTCAACGGTAATATAGTGTCACTTACGCCTTATTTCACTATGAAAGGCCGTAATTTATCTTTTAGAATTAATACATATGATATCAATAGTTATTTAACCTATGTGGATGAGTTAAAAAGACCAAAGCGTCCTAACTTTTTGAAAAAAGAAAAACAAAAAGTGTGGGTCATTGGTGAAAAATCTTATAAAGCACAGGACAATGGATATCACTTCTTTAAATATATGAGAACGCACCATCCAGATAAACCTGTGTATTATATTATTGAGAAAGACTCTAATGAAGCTAAAAATGTTTTGCCTTTTGGAAATGTCATATTCTATAATTCAGCAGAACATTTTAAAATTATGCTTAAAGCAGATTACATCTGTACTACGCATCATCCAGAATTAATCTATCCTACAACGAGTGACATTTATACACGTAAAATAAAAGCCATTAAAGTATTTTTACAGCATAGGGTTCTAGGTACAAAGAATTTAAGCAACATTAACGGAAACCAATTAAAAGATTTTAATTTTGATTTATTTATCACGAGTTCTAATAGAGAAAAGGAAATCGTTGTAAGAGATTTGAATTTCTTCAGTAATCAAGTTGCTGTTACAGGACTAGCAAGATTTGATGAATTGTTTAATCCTAATGTAGAAGTTGAAAATCAAATCTTAATTATTCCAACATGGAGAGACTGGTTAACAAGTATTGATCGATTACAAACATCGGGATATTTAAAACGAATGAACGATTTGCTTCACAGTCAGAAATTAAAAGAATTAGCTAACAAAGGGACTAACATTATTTTTTGTTTACATCCTAATATGCAACCTTTTATTGATTATTTTGATGTTCTAGACTATGTTGCGCGTATTAAGCAAGGAGACACAGATGTTCAGAAATTAATAAAAGAAAGCAAATTAATGATTACGGATTATTCAAGTGTTGGTTTTGATTTTAGTTTCTTAAATAAACCAGCCATCTATTATCAATTTGATAGAAATGAATTTTTAGGAAAAGAAGCGTCTCACATTGATATCGAAAAAGAATTACCAGGCATCATTGTCAATTCTCAAGATAAATTAGAAAGAGAACTCGATTATTTACAGGAGAAACAATTTGTTATCGATGCATCATTAAAGAAACGTATTGATCAATTTATTGCGCATAAAGATCAAAACAATTGTGAACGCATATTTGATGCCATTACTAGCTTTAAAGAGACTAGTAAAGTGAAAAGTAAAATGAAGTATGACATTCTTTCACAACATGCGCTTAAACGTTTTAAAAAGAATAAAAAATATTTTAAAGTAATGGATGCATTTAATACTGGATTAACACGCTTGTTACCTGTAAAAGAAGATTTAATTGTGTTTGAAAGTAATGTAGGAAAATTAGTGAGTGATAATCCGAAATTTATATATGATGAATTAAAAAATATAATAAAAAATATCAAATCGTTTGTGCTACTAATACACTCTATCCATTCAATGATCCAAATGTGAAAACAGTTAAGCGCTTGTCTCCTGAATATTTCTATTACTTATCTAGAGCAAAATATTGGGTAAACAATCAAAACTTCCCACATTATGTTAATAAACATAAAGATACGATTTATATACAAACTTGGCATGGCACACCATTGAAGAAAATGTTGAATGATGTTGAAACCTTCCAAGGACGAGATTAAAATTGTAAAAATAGAGTGAATCAGGCCATTAAACACTGGGACTATTTAATTTCGCCAAGTCCTTATGCGAGCAAATGTTTTAAATCAGCATTCGATTTCCACAAAGAAATTCTTGAGGTGGGATATCCAAGAAATGATGTTTTTTATAATACTGAAAACGAAGCCATAAATGAGAAGAAAAAATTAATCAAACAAAAACTAGGTATTGAAGGTAATAAAAAAATTATTTTATACGCGCCTACTTTTAGAGATGATGAAATTAATAAAGCTAAAAAACATATCATCAATCTAAAACTTGACTTACAAAAATTGAAGGAAAGTATTGGAGATGAATATATTTTAATTTTACGTCCGCATATTATTATTAGTAATGCGCTGAAATTAAGTGAATCGTTAAAAGAATTTGTCGTTGATGGTACAAAATACCCAGAAATCAGTGATCTGTATTTAATTACAGATATATGCATCACAGACTATTCTTCAGTCATGTTTGACTTTGCAAATACGAAGAAACCATTATTATTCTTTACCTATGATTTAGATTTTTATAAGAATAAATTACGAGGCTTTTATTTCGATTTTGAAAATGAAGCACCAGGGCCATTAATTAAAACAAATGATGGCTTAATCGAAGCAATCAAAAATATTGATAATGTACAAGAAACATTTAGTGACAAATATCAAGCCTTTTACAATCGTTTCTGTACCTTTGAAAAAGGCACAGCTTCTAAAACAATAGTGGAATAATTCTTTAAACAAGACTAATCAATATATCTTGACTCCTTTGCTAGAAATAGTTAAAGGGGGAGTGGGACAGAATTCTTTTTAAATTCGTCGTCCCACCTTCGCAAGGATGACTAGAACTGAAAAAAGCCTGATTTAAGCGCCTTTTCAGTTCAGTCAGCTACTGCGAATTTGCAAAATAGCATCATCATATTATTTATGTCCCAGGCTCATGTCATATTTGTTAGTATAAGAGATGAAAGAGAGGTTGCTTATGCTTAAATCATTTGATTTGGACATTATTAAACGTGCTATAAAAATATTCATAGTTGCTACCATTTGTTTAATCATTACCACGATATTCTGTTACTTTGTACATCCGTCATTGAATGAACTAAAAAATATGGGAAATGCGAGTGAAAAAATTGGCAACACGAAAGGACTCGAAAAAGTTTGGAAGTATATCGTTAATAACGGTTTCAGAGTCCCACTACAAATGTTTATTCTAGCCTTACTACCTATACCTTATCTTTATTTGATCAATTTAGTGGTTACCATTCTTATGCCTGGCATAATGTTTGGTTTTGTTCTGAGTTTTGATTTACATAAAGGCTTGATAGGATGTATTGCATTTATTCCACATTATACATTTGAAGTCATGGGCTTTTGCATTTTAGCAAGTGCATTGTATATGTTGAACAAAGCCATCACACGCCGTTTTACCAATCTCTTCAGGAAAAATAAAAAAGAAAACTACGCGATAAAAGTTAACTTAATCAACGTAATCAAATCCTATGTATTGATCGCATTACCATTAATCATCATCGCAGCATTTTTAGAAACATACGTAGCTAATTTTATATTTGAATTGATGAGTTGATTCTTATACAAGAAGCCAAATGAACCCTATCTTGTGTTCATTTGGCTTGTTTTGTGCACTTATTCAATTTCTGATTGAATATTAAGGAGTTCGTGGGTTGAAATATTTATTTTGACTAACATTAACGTCAGAGAACATTCATGAGAATACTCAACGTTGATAGACTTAGTTTTCTTTAAAAAACTGTAATATACATCTAAAGTAAAAAAATATTAATTGCTATTATAAGTAACTTAATAGATTTCATAGGTTGTTATTACTTATATAAATACCTTAGCACCAAACAACGCTATGACAGATATACTACTCTATTGGAACTGTATTAACATTCATATTTTACTTAAACATTATGCTTATAATGGCACATAAAATTGTTAAAGCAGATATGCTCAGCGCTTTGAAAATAGTGAAACGAGAAATACTGAAAAAGCGACGGGAACAGCTCTCTTTTTATGAAAAAAGCTTTTTGAATAAAGTAATAAATATTTGCTTATGTATTTTATAAATTTAAGTGAAATTAAGTATACATTTCTTCCATCGGATAATGTATAATTTAAATAAAACGATGGATAAAAAAGGTGGAAATATGAATTTATTATTAGATTATTTGAAGATTAATAATATCACAAAGTCTCACTTCGAAAAGATTTCTAAAAAAAGTATAAATCAAATTAGAACTTTGAATAACAAAAGCTTTGAAGAGATGAGTATTGAAAATATAAATTTAATTGCTAAAACAGTAAATAAAGATAGAAAAGAAGTTATAAATGAACTTGAGATTTTAGAAAAACAACATAAAGATAATAATATTGGAAGATATAATCTAGAAAACAGAAGATATATTGGTAATAAAACTAAATTGATGCATTGGATAAGAGAAATAATACTTAAAGAAACTAAAGGGAAAAATTTTTTAGATGTATTTGCTGGGACAGGAGCAGTTTCGAGAGCTTTATTAAATGATTTTGATAGTATAACTTTAAATGATTTTCTCTATTCAAATGAAATAATTTATAAAGGGTTTTTTAGTCCAGATAATTATGACGGAGAAAAATTAAAAAAAATAGCCACGGAATTTAATGAATCTTTTATTACTTATTACGATGATACTTATTTTAAAGATAATTACGGAGGGAAGTTTTTTAGTTTTAATGATGCACGTAAAATAGGAGAAATTCGAGAGCGAATTGAAAAAAAAGATGATTTGAATAATAAAGAATATGCGATATTAGTAGCATCGTTAATATATTCAGCAGATAAATGTTCTAATACTGTAGGGCACTATGATGCCTATCGAAAGAATGTAGAATTAGTAGATAAATTCAAATTTGAATTAATAAACCCTATAAAAATTTATGATACAAATATAAATATTTATAGAAAAGACGCAAATGAATTAGTGAAAAATATTACTACAGACGTGGTATTTATTGATCCACCGTATAATTCACGCCAATACTCAAGATTTTATCATGTACTTGAAGGACTGGCGAAATGGAATAAACCCAAATTAACAGGAGTAGCTATGAAACCTCCAGTTGAGAATATGAGTGAATATAGTAAGTCAAAAGCAGTAGAGGCATTTTCAGATTTAATAAGTAATTTGGATTCTCGATATATAGTAGTAATTTACAATAACACTTATGAATCTAAAAGTTCCAGTTCGAGAAATAAAATTACTCATAATCAGATAATTGATGTTCTTAAGGAGCGAGGAAAAACTAAACAATTTGAAAAAGAATATAAATATTTTAATTCTGGAAAAACACAGTTTGCTAATCATAAGGAATTTTTATTTATTACAGAGGTGGGGAAATTTGATTAAGATAAGAAGCCCTTTATTTTATGTTGGAGATAAATATAAGCTAATGCCACAATTAAAAAAATTATTTCCCGAAAATATAAATAATTTTTACGATGTTTTTGCAGGGGGCGGAAGCGCCTCAATCAATACTGATGCAAATTTTTATCATTTGAATGATTTAGATAATAATATAATTGATTTACATTTATTACTTTATAATAATTCGGAGAATATAGAGGCTTTTATAAAAGAAATGTATGGGCTTATAAATAAATATGGTTTGAGTCATTCAGAAATATATAAAAATGAGGAAATTGAAAATCTAAAAAAAATATATAAAAAAACTTATTACTCTATATATAATAAAAATGCATATATAGAATTAAGAAATGATTACAATAATAATTTGAATACACATTTATTATATTTATTGCTTGTGTATGGTTTTAATCATATGATTAGATTTAATAAAAGTGGCAACTTTAATTTACCAGTGGGAAATGTAGATTGGAATAAAAATGTCACTATTGCTCTTAAGAATTATTCAGAATGGGTTAAAAAAAGTAAAATCACATATTACAATTATGATTTTGAAGAATTTTTAAATAGTAAAAATTTTGAAAATGAAGATTTTGTTTATCTTGATCCTCCTTACCTTATATCTTTAAGTGATTATAATAAATATTGGGGTGTCAAGGAAGAAGAAAGATTATATAAAGTATTAGACAACTTAAATGCAGAAGGTATTAAATGGGGATTGTCTAATTTGGTGAAACATAAAGGAAAAGAAAATGAAATTTTATTAAATTGGGCTAAGAAATATAAAGAATATGAAGTGAAAAGTAACTATATATCTAGATTTGATAATTCTATAAAAAAAGATAGTAGGGAAATATACGTTACAAATTTTTGAAAAATAAGGTTTGGGATGAGTAATATGCGAAAACAAAAAATGAGAAGAAAGCCTATTTCTTTTGATACAACTGTTCGAAATCCAAGAAGAATACCGCAATTTATAAGTGTCCTTCAGATGTATGAGGGAAAGATATTAAATGAACAAACTATAATCGATATAATGGTAGATTTAATAAAAAGAAAGCTAATAGCTCCTACTAAAGGCACACTAGGAACTTATACAAAATCATATACAAAAAAATTTTAATTTGAAGCTGAAGATCAATCAGAAGAAGCAGCTAGTAAGGTTGAAAATTATTACAAAGAATGGGAACAAGATGACAAAAATATAATTAAAGAAGAAAAAATTGAATATTTATTAAAAAATACAACCACTAAACATAAAGAATCAGGTTGGAAAGGAGGGTGGGAGTCTAGATTATTTACGTATTATAATTTTTTAAATGAATTAGGATTTGTAGAATTTATAAAAAATGAACCTATAAAAATTTCAGATAATGGCAAATTAATGATTAAAGAGTATGATAAGGGTTATCCAATTAGAGATGATTATGAAGAATCTTATGAAGAATCGGCATTTTTAAATGCTTTCGCCAAGTATCAAATAAATAACCCTTATAGAAGCAATACAATAAAAATTAATTTTTTTGTATTAGTATTAAATGTTATTAAATATCTTAAAGATAAGTATGGAAAACCTGGTATATCTAGAAAAGATTTACCGTTTATAGTTACTTGGCCAAATAATGATTACGTAAGTTTAGCTGAAAAAATTTATAAATTTAGAGAAAAATTTGGCTATAATGTCTCAAAAGAAATTTTATATGAATATGCAATGAGTCATCTAGATGAAAAGTCAGATAATAATTTAATAATTCCTGCTTCGAAAGAATTTTTAGAAGAAAAAAGTAAAGATTATAAACAGGTTAAAATTTTAGTAGAAACACCTGATGAAACAGTTAGAAAATTAAGGTTAACTAGGTTAATATCACTTAGAGGTGGCGGTTATTTTATTGATATAAACTCTTTAGAAAAAGAGAAAATAGAATATGTAATTAACACATACTCTGAAAATATTGATTTCCAAAATGATAGAGATATTTATTTTGAATATATGGGTAAAGTCGATGAAAAATTACTATTTGAATCAAATATTGAAGAGACTCAACACGAAATAAGCATTAAAGAAAAAACTTTAGTAGATTGGGCCAATAAAAAAGATTGGGAATTTTTGAAAAAAGAAATTAAAAACTGTTCTAATTCTAATAACAGTACTAAGGATGAATTACTTAAGTTTATTAGAGAGACAGTTAGACTAGAATTTTTGTCAGCGGTAATATTAAAAAAAGCCTTACCACATGTGAAAGTTAAACCGAATTATAAAATAGACGATCAAGGTATACCTTTTAATACTGCTTCAGGAAGTAATAAAAACAATGTTGGTGCTGATATTGATGTACTTGAGGATAAGATTCACGCTATAGTTGAACCTTCTTTAGCTAATTCAAGAAGTTTTCAAGTAGAACATGAACTACCTTCAATAAGAAAACATGTACTAGCATCTAATGAAATAGATGATAAAGAAAAAATTAATGATTGGTTTGCTATATTTTTAGCGCCAAGAATAGATCCAGAAGTAGGAAATCAAACTCCATTAATTAGGGCGATAAATGATGTAGAAATATATGCTTGGAAAATTGATGATTTTGTAGAGTTTTCTAAAAGTGTCAAATCGATTAATGATTATAAAATTATAAGAGATTATGCTAAGCCTAGTAAATTAAAACGTTAGTTAAAAATGAAAAAAGAGAAGTTAATTGGGCTATTTAGATATAAAAAATATATAAGAGAGCGAATTGATAAATATGAAAAAATATGGAAATTAGAAGTTATTGAGGCTATGCAAAGATTAGGTAGAAGTGCTAAAAATAAAGAACTATATGAGGATATAAAAATAAATGGAGATAGAGATTTAAGTACAGTTAAAGGTTTAGGAGCTATTATTAGAGATACTTTAGAACGAAATTCAAGTGATTCAGTTAAATTTAAAAAGTAAAATGTAGTAAATATGATGTTTTTTAAGCTGTTTCAGGTTTGGGTAAAGGACATTGGGGGTTAAGAATGATTGAAGATTATAAAAATAGTAATGTTAATTTAACTCCTAGTATTTAAGAATTTAAAGAAGGTAAGCAAGTATTGAAAATTCACTTAAAAAGAGAAAGAAATCCTAAATTAATTCAAGAAGCAAAATAACAATTTATTAATTAACATGTCAGTTTACATTGTGAAGGTTGTAATTTTAATTTTAAAGATAAACATGATGAAGAAGATGTTGAGTTTATTGAAGCCCATCATTTAAAACCAGTATATGAATTAAAAGAAGGCGAGAAAACTAAAATAGAAGACATCGTTATGTTATGTCCTAACTGTCATCGTATGATTCATAGATATCGTCCCTGGATAAGTGAGAAACGAGACATTAAAAAAATATTAAAATAGTTAAACACTGTTTTTACCATTTCTTTACTCACTTCAAATAATCTATAAATATTCCTCTTGTAAGATGGTGGTGTATACACTTTTATCTTACAGGGGGATTTTTTATGGATAAGAAGCAGTTAGGGAATAAGCGTGAGGCGTTTTCGATTCGTAAATATTCAATTGGAACAGCATCTATTCTAGTTGGGAGTTTATTATTCTTAGGTGGGGGTCAAGCGTCTGCTGCCGAAAGTAATGAGTCTAACACTCCTGAAAAGGTTTCAACGGAACAAACACAATTAACTGAAGAACAACCTAATCATGAAACATCAACGCAACGTGTTGAACAACCACAAAACAAGACGATAGCTACACAAGAGACAAAGACTAACGAAGACGTTTCTACTGAGAAAACACAATCAAACGAAGGGAATACAGAGTCAAACGAAGTTATACATAATGATGTACAAAGTAATGAAAAATCAGAACAACCTACAGAAGAACCAAAATCACAACAAAGTAAAGCATCTGATGATGTAATGAAACAAGAAAAAGTTTCGACTGAACAACCTACACAGGAAAAGACGCAAAAACAAACTTCTAAACAAGAAGTAACGACACAAGAGACATCAACTACAGAAGTTCAACCTAAAAAAGAACAATCACAAACTCAAGAACAACCGCAACGCGAAACTAAAAAAGCATCATCACAAAACAACACGCAAGAAGCACCTACACAAGAAACGAAAAAATCAACACAACTAACTACTAAAAACAGACAAACAGAAAAACGTAATACGACACAACAATCTAACTAAAGTGCACATTCTGATGTATCTCAAAATGCCGTAACATCAACTGAAGAAGTACGAAACTCAAATGTAGCACGTACGAACGTACACCCTTTTTCAAAAGAAACGCAAATGAATAAAGTAACGGCTACAGAAGAGCGTGATGTCACAGTTGCGGATGTGCCTAAATCACAACTGACGCATATGTCTCCGCAACAAAAGCAAGTGCTCTTCAATGCGTTACAACGTGATGCGAACGCGCAAGATCAACAACCGAAAGCAATCCTTTCTACAACACCTGAATGGACATCGGCACAACGTACAAAGAATGCGTCTCGCACTGGTCAAGATCAATTGAACATCACGCATACAGGACGTTATACAAGTGGTGCGGATTTCGATAAGGGTGGAACCGAAATTGTGAAATACAATCCCAAGAATGGCTATGCGTATTCGGTAAATGGTGATAAAGAAGCGTTGGATATTATTGACGTGAAGCACCCTGGAAAAGATGGCGAGATTAATCTCGTGAAGCGTATTTACTTACAAGATAATGGAATTGAAGCGGGTGACTTAACGAGTGTGACGGTACATCCGAGTGGAGCGTATGTAGCTGTGTCAGCACCAGCAGTGGATAAGACGAAGCCCGGGCATGTTGTATTCTACGGTTCAAATGGTGATTACATCAATAATGTGACGGTCGGTAGTCTACCGGATATGGTCACTTTTTCAAAAGATGGCAAATATTTATTGGTCGCTAATGAAGGGGAACCAAGCGACGATTACACCGTCAACCCACCAGGTTCTGTGTCAGTGATTGATGTGACGAATGGTCCTGAAAATGTAACTGCCAAGAATGTACGTACAGCGATGTTTACGAAAGAACATCAAAAAGGTATTCGAGCTTTAGGACCTAATGCGGAAGATGCCTATTTGAATATTGAACCAGAATATATTGCGGTTGATAGCCAAAGTAAATATGCCTATGTCACGTTACAAGAAGTGAGTGCTATCGCGAAGATTGATATTGCGCAAGGAGACATTGTCCAAGTGAAAGGGTTACCGTATAAAGATCATTCACTTGCCCAAAATGCGATGGATACGTCTGATGAAGATGGTAAATCAGAATTGCGCCGTGTGCCTGTGTTAGGATTATTGCAGCCAGACGGTATCGATACGTATGACTATAATGGTGAAACCTATTTATTGATCGCAAATGAAGGTGATTCTCAAGATTATGAGGGTTATTCTGAGGAAAAACGTGTGAAGAAATTGAAAGATGATATTCAATTGGATGCACGTTATTACCAAGGCTACACACAAGCAGAACTAGATGAAATGGTGAACAATGGCTTGTTTGATGACGAACAATTGGGTCGTTTGAAAGTCACGACGTCACATGCGTTCAAAGATGCCAATGGGAAATACAATGCGCTAGTATCATATGGTGGTCGTTCATTCTCTATCTTAAGAGCCTCTGATTTGGAAATGATCTATGACAGTGGTAATGATATTGAGCAACGCGTTTTAGATATATTGCCTGAACGATTTAATGCCAATTATGAAGCGGCTGATGACATTAAGGTGGATGATCGTAGTGATGATAAAGGTTCAGAAGCTGAAAATGTGGTTGTTGGTAAAGTTGGTAGTCATTCATATGCCTTTGTCGGACTAGAACGTGTGGGTGGCATTATGATTTATGATATTACAAATCCTAATGAACCGTATTTTGTGAAATATTTATATGACCCAGATAATAAAGATATTTCACCTGAGGGCATTACTTTTGAAAGCGCTGAAGACAGTCCAAACGGTAAACCAATGTTGATTGCGTCATTCGAGTTATCTGGCACAACATCCGCCTGGGAATTAGAAGATTTAACAGGTGATCAAGAAAGTGGTGATGGAGAAGATAGTGATAACCCGGGAAATACTAACGGGGCGTCTAAAGATGATAGTGCAACTAACAAGAACCCGTATGAAAATGAAGACTCGAACACACATCAAGTACCAGATTCAAGCGATGATAATAATCGAAATGAGAACAATAATATTGAAGATGACGAAGATAGTATAGAAACAACACATAATACTTTCATTATTGATAATATTTTATCATTAAATACTTTAGATATTACACGGCATCAGGATATCAATAATGACAGTACTCTATTTGAAAATACTCAAAAAGATGAAACAAAACTATTAAATGATATAGAACAATCATTTAATAGCAATGTTTATCATTCCGGAATAATTAAAGAACAATCAATTAAAAACACTAAGTACTCAACTATGATTAAGTTGTTAACAAGTTACACAAATATCACAAGACAAAGTAGATATTATAATTATACGAACGATGAATATAGAAAATTACATGAACTTCCGTATTCTGGTCGAAAAGAAATTAATCAATTACTGTCGCCAATCCTGTTAGGTGGATTAGGGTTGTCCATATTAATTAGAAAACGAAAAAAAGTAAACCCCGACAAATACTGATTAATATAGCCCGCTAGATAAAAAATATTTAGTGGATTAATTTATGTTTCTTATGATTTTAAAAAGTCAATAGATTTTCATAAATTAGAGGAAAAATAAATATTTAAATTAATTTAATGTCGATATATCAACCGTTAAAAAGGATTTCCGAACTTTTGTCACGTAATAGTTACTTTCAATATAGAAACAACTTAAGTATAATTATATTAAATTATAGCTAGACTAATCATTTCTTACATGTGTAGGAGGTGATAATAGCAATTGATATTAATTTTTAATGTTAATTTAGAATTAGTTTTAACTATCAATATCCTAATTTACTCAGTATTTACATTTCTTATTAAAAACAAATAAAAAACCCTTTATTATTGCAGTAATAAAGGGTTAAATCAATAGTAAGAAAAATTAGAGACACTAACTCTAAAAAAGTTCTAGCTATAGTTTGTCACCAACCTAATAGATAGGTTGGTTTTTTTATTAAATCATCTTTATTTTAGGCTAACTAAAACTATGTGTCAAACAAACTTAGTAAATATTATGATTTTAACAATCAAACATGAGTTAACATGATATGCTAAGTTTTGGAAACAAAATGTTAGCGAAATTCAATGGAATGCGCCATTTTGTATGCGGAAAGTGACATATGAACTTGCTAAGTTAGAAGAGAGGTGACCATAACTATGAAACTTGCTGAACAGATTAAGCAACATCGGAAAGAGAATAATCTTACTCAGGATCAATTAGCTACTGAATTACATACCACGAGACAAACCGTTTCCAAGTGGGAACAGGGCACGATTGAACCGAATGCACAAATGATTGTGCAATTAGCGCAACGTTTTGATATTACAACGGACGAATTATTAACAGGTAAACCGTCTTATTCATCTAGAAAAGAAGAAACACAATCATATCCTGAACATTTAAATTTTTGGGATTTCTTATCACAAAAGTGGTGGTTCGTATTAATAATAGTTGTTATCGTGTGTGGAACAATAACACAAATCTTCACAAGTTAATAGTGTGGGTCTCCTAACTCAATTTAGGAGGTACATGATGAGCTTAATAATTATGTATTTAAAAATGATTGGTGTCATTATTTTAACGTTTATACTAACAGTCATTGCGCAAAATATTGCGATATTATGGCATTTATTAGATCTGAAATCTTTTGAAACAATCTTACATGGTATTACTTATGTAGGACTTACCTTTTTATTCGTCAAACTTTTAATAAATAAAGGATTTAAAGCGAAATTATGTGACTATCGAATTAACTTACACAAATTTAAACTCAGTTATCTATTAATTGGCTTGCTGATTCCGATTATAAATATCATCATTTATTGCGTCTTTATTCCTGGACACTTTGAAATAACGAAAGTTGATACTGTAACAGAATATCTCAATATATTATTTGAAATTGTCGTTTTAGGTGGAATTTGTGCACCAATAGCTGAAGAATTAACAGTGCGAGGCTTATTAATGGGCTACATTGAAAAGAAAACAAATATGACCTTCGCCATCATTGTGACATCAGTACTATTCGCTTTAGTTCATTTGTTTAATGGCAGTATGTCTGGGGTCAGTCTAATATTACTAGTCATAAGTGGCACGATCGCTGGTATATTATATGGTCTAACAACGTATAAATTTAATTCTATTTGGCCAAGTGTCTTTATGCATATGAGTTGGAATTTATCAGACCTTATTCATATTACATCACATAATGATGAATACGGCGTGATTCAATATATTATTAAAGCGAACAACGTACTCCTAACAGGTGGCGCATACGGTAATACCTCTT
This sequence comes from Staphylococcus sp. GDX8P80P, assembly GCF_017893095.1. Lineage (NCBI taxonomy): Bacteria > Bacillati > Bacillota > Bacilli > Caryophanales > Staphylococcaceae > Staphylococcus > Staphylococcus sp. GDX8P80P. The sequence continues at coordinate 14,792 of NZ_JAESMI010000085.1, forward strand.
CATTCGTAGCAATTGTATTATTTTTAATAGCAATTATTTTAATAGCAATGAAAAAGCATATATAAACTAAATCAATATAATTTAAGAGCAAAGCGATAATGTAACTTTGCTCTTCATACCTTAAAAGATTTAATTATATTTATTTTTCAAACGTTTAAGTGCTAATTTGAAAATGATTTTTTGGAAGAAATTAGGTTTAATTTGAGCTGCTTTATGCAGACAGTTGTTAAATTCAACCATAAGATGCCATTGGTGTCCTGTCACAAGCTCTTCAGGTACAGCTTCTGGCAAATAAACACCTAGTTTGACGACCAATCCTTTTTTCTTATTTTTAAATTGGTGCATACCGATAATTTTAGTATCAGAATCATCAGACGCTAAATGAGTATAACCCGTCATGGCAAAATCAGTATCTTTATCTACTGGAACAGGAGTATACTTATCATCTTTTGCAGGTTGCATTAAGTTAAGATGCACAGGATATTTATATTGACCAAAACGTTCAACAATAACTTGTCCGCCATTATCAGTTGCTTCGAAGTAGTAATGTTCAGGATGTATTGTTGAAGGTAAGAAAAGATTATTTTGTTTTGCAATAGATTGGTTAAGAAGCATAAACTGTTCTAAACTAATACCTTCTGTTTCAACTTCAACTACACCAGGCTTTAAGTTTTCTCGAGAACGAGAATACTTAGCGAAATCATGCCACATAGCATCACCTAGTGCTAACTCTTCACGGTAAAGATCTAGTGTTTTCTTTCTTCCTAAATTTTCACGTGTTTCAGCTAGGCTTTGGGTTAAATCTTGTAGAGACATAGTAGAAACTTGATCTTTTGTAATTTCTTTGCCTTTAAAAGTTGGTACAATACCTTTTGAAAATAACTCATCAAAGACTAATTGATAGCGATTAAGTTCCATATGACGAATCTCTTCCTGAGAAACTTCTTTACCATTAACTTTAAACGTAATTTTGTAATTCATCATGTTTGCTCCTCCTTATATTTTTTATGTTAGGTTTAGTATAATAAGCTATGAATAATGAATCACCCCGCAAAATTTCAAAACTGTAGGATAGTATGAAGAGAGAGGATAACTATTGGAAAAACATAGAAATCAAGCTCAAGCCAAGATTGATAAAGTTTTTTTAGAATTACTTGAAGATCAAGGGTTTTATCATATTAAAGTTTCTGAAATTGTTAGAAAAAGCCAAATCAATCGTTCAACTTTTTACGACTATTATCTTGATAAATATGATTTATTAGAGCAATTACAAGATAGATTGTTAGATGACATTAAAGAGCATAGCTTAAAAGTAAGGGGTATCGTTTTTCAACGAGGTTTTCAAGAAGAAACAATGAAAAATTATCTTCTTGAAATTTTAAATTATATTGAAAAGAAGCGTCGAAAATTTAGTTTGTTTTTAGCGCCAGAATTACGCTCCGGATTCCAACAAAAGTTTAAAGAAACATTTGAGCAAATTTGGTACCAAAACCAAATAATTCAAATTGATGAAAATTCCAAAAATTATTTATCATCCGGTACGAGTGCATTATTAGTAGAATTATTAACAATATGGGTTACCAAAGCTAATTCAGAACCAAAAGAAAATTTTGCAAAAACTTTAATGAAATTTCTAAGTGCGATGTTTATTACTTTTAAAGAGGATATAGTTGTGCCAAATCATAGACATCAATCACACAAATTCTAATTTATTTAAAGCGCAAAGCAGTTATTAAGCTTTGTGCTTTATTATGTTAGCCTTAAATTGCACGCATCATAATTTAACTTGAAGGAGATAACGATTTATGAAGCTAAGGCAGTTTAGTATCTATAAAATTTTAACTTATATGATTCTTGCAATTATTATATTGGAAGCTGCAGGTGAAATAGGTGGTTTTGCTATGAATCATGGTCTAGCGAAACCTATTGGCCAGTTGATCAGCGGAATTATATTTACTATTGGGGCATTGGTAATATTAAAGTACATTCATTCAAAGAACCCAGATATTTTAAAAGAAATTAAATTAAAAGGGTATAGTAACAAGCGTGATTTAGCCATAGCATTGGCGTTACCATTTTTAATTACATGTGTCGTACTTGTAATCGGTATTAGCACAGGGTTAATGCAAAATGTGAGCGTAAGTAAAGATATACATATTTGGGGAATGTTTTTATTTAATTGTCTTTTCGCAGTACTATATGAAGCTTTTCCAGAAGAAGTGTTCATACGTGGATTGATATTGTATGAGTTACGAAAGAAATTCAAATTTATGCCATCGCTATTTATCCAACCATTATTATTTGCAATCATTGGCGGAACAGTACATATTATTACAAATTTCATACATTTAGGTAATCCGGAATTATTATCAGTTGTAGGTTTAATGATTCAATTTTATATATTTGGCATCACGTTACAACTATATAGAGAATTTGCTGGTTCCTTATGGGCAAATATGTTATTTCATTTAGTTTGTTTAGAAACGAGTAGATTTATCTTTATGAGTTCAAAGCAATCTATCATTAAATTTCATGAAACACAACAAGGCGTTTTTGGCACATTAGGATTACTGCTTGGATTATACATAGGAAGTGCAATTATTTTAGCTATTCTACTTTGGCTACGAAAAAGAAAGTACCAAAAACTAAATCAACAATAAGGAGGTACCATACCAATGATGCGTCGTTCGCTACTTACATATATTCTTCTAGTATTCGTCTTAACCTATAGTATAGAAGGACTTGTTTACATATTAGGTGGGCTTCAAGCTTTCTCAATAATTGCGAGTTTAGTGATGTTGCTTCCAGCTATTTCAGCAATCATCGTATGGGCTGTTTTTTATCGTGATTATACATTTTGGAAATTCTTTGGACTTAGATTAGGTAAAATTAAATATTGGTTTATACTTCCAATAATGATGTTAATGATATTGATAATAATTTACCTTGTGTCTTATATATTAAATCCTGACCAATTTTTAAATAGTTCAGAACTACAACATAGAATGAAAGAGATTTTTATTGTTATACCTGATGTACCCGCTTTAATGAGTTTATTAATACCATTGGCACTTAATTTAACTGTGGGAATCGCTTTTAGTATCATTGCTTACCTTGGAGAAGAATTGGGCTGGCGTGCATTGATGTACCCTCAATTAATTAAATTTGGATTAACGAAAGGGTTAATTATAGGAGGTATCATTTGGGGACTATGGCATTTACCTCTTATTTTAATGGGTCATAATTATCCAAATCACCCAATTATAGGAAATATAATGATGATATTGATGTGTATTCCAATGGGGATTATTCTTTATTATGCCTATATCAAGTCTGGAAGTATTTTTGTACCCGCGATAATGCATGGCATTTTAAATCAATTTTCAAGTACGATCACGACATTCTCTATTAAAACGTCAGAATTCAACCCACTACTTTACGGATCAACAGGACTTGTAGGCATCGTCATTTTAAGTTTAGTTGCTTTATTTTTAATTAAAAGGATTAAGAAATTGGAAAAATTATCATGACTAAATTTTAGACTGACCCTATCTTCCGGAGGGTCTTAAACTTAAAAAATCACTGTAAATCGCCAAATTTCTGCAAAAATAGCTTGTTTGTTCATAATTTTCGCTAGAAGAAACAAAGGTTTAACCATATGATGACAACGTAAAGGAGCGGATTGATTTGAAATCTAACCATGTTGGGGAAAGTATTCGAAACTTAAGGAAGTCTAAAAAGATGTCTCAAGAGAAGTTAGCAGAAAAGCTAAATGTTTCTCGACATTCTATTTCAAATTGGGAAAGGGAAGTAAGTTCTCCAGATATGCATTCATTATTGGAGATGACAGAACTTTTCGGCGTTTCTTTAAATCATTTGGTTAAAGGAGACGAACTCATTGTGAACAAGTATGTTTATGCAGGTTTAGCATTTTTTCTAGGTGGACTAGGTGCACATCGTTTTTACAGAAAACAATATGGAAAGGCATTGTTATATGTATTATTGTGTTGGACAGGCATTCCAGGTGTTATTGGAATGATAGAGGGAATTATAGCATTTACAAAAACTGCAGATGCTCAAGGTAATATTTAATTTAAATGAGGAGTGAGATTGTATTCATAGTGAATGCAGTTTCACTTCTCTATTTTTTCACACAACAAAAGCACTTATAGCATTGGGAGAACTATAAGTGCTTCAACGGCCATATTGGCGTTTTGGGAAAATATAAAAATTGGGTTTTTAATAAAATGTACGTAAGGATACATTTTATTGGCATGGGATTACTAGTAATTCATAAATGTACTCAATAATTTAAGGAAGTTTGAGTAATTCAAACTAAATTGAAAAGAAAAGAGCATGTAATTGATCACGTAAAGAATATTACGAATGCAATTAGTCTCCCAAAACAAATACATAAATCATGTATCTACTTTTGATAAATACCCATTCAATTTAAAATAAAACTCTTTTCACAAACAAAAAGGATAAAAATATTAATTTTAGTGAAGGTGAAGATATTATCTTTCAGTGTGCCATGCTATCCTACGATTTCTAAGTTTTTCCATTACAAACCGATACAATTAAATGCGATTTACGTATATATGATTTTGCATAGTATTTATTTTGCTTTTTACATAAAAAATAATAAATTCCGTGGAATATAATTTGTTTTTTTAGTAAAATAGTCACTAAACGAGGATAAAAGATAACTTTAGGGGTTTAAAATAGTTAACTTATATTCTCTTTTTTTTATTATCTATAAGGGGATGGAAAAATATTATGGATTTACTTATTGGTACGTTATTCTTAATTTTAGTTCTTATTATTTTTACATTATTTACGTATAAAGCGCCAAATGGTATGCGTGCGATGGGAGCACTAGCAAATGCGGCGATTGCAACGTTCTTAGTCGAAGCATTCAACAAGTATGTAGGCGGAGAAGTCTTTGGCATAAAGTTTCTTGAAGAGTTAGGAGATGCTGCGGGAGGCCTTGGTGGCGTTGCTGCAGCAGGATTAACTGCACTTGCGATTGGTGTGTCTCCAGTCTATGCACTAGTGATTGGTGCTGCCTGTGGTGGTATGGATCTCTTACCAGGTTTCTTCGCAGGTTATCTGATTGGTTACGTAATGAAATACACAGAGAAATATGTTCCAGACGGTGTCGATTTAATTGGTTCGGTTGTGATACTTGCGCCACTTGCAAGATTAATTGCAGCTGGTTTAACACCAGTCGTTAATAATACACTCTTGAAAATTGGTGACATTATTCAAAGCAGTACAGACACGAATCCAATCTTTATGGGGATTGTTCTCGGAGGTATCATTACAGTTGTTGGTACAGCGCCATTAAGTTCAATGGCATTAACCGCATTACTCGGATTAACAGGTATACCGATGGCAATCGGGGCAATGGCTGCATTTAGTTCAGCATTTATGAACGGAACATTATTCCACCGTTTAAAACTAGGTGACCGTAAATCAACAATTTCAGTAAGTATTGAACCGTTATCTCAAGCAGATATCGTATCAGCTAACCCAATTCCAATTTACATAACCAACTTCTTCGGTGGTGCTGCAGCAGGTCTAATTATCGCATTATCTGGTATGGTTAATGATGCGACAGGTACAGCGACACCGATTGCAGGTTTCCTTGTCATGTTTGGCTTTAATAATCCAATGACAGTCGTTATATACGGTGTAGTGATGGCTATCGTTGGTGGACTTGCAGGTTGGATTGGTTCACTCGTATTTAAGAAATACCCAATTGTTACTAAACAGGACATGATTAATCGAGGCGCTAAAGACGCATAATATCAAAATAAACCTTCTTTGTACCATTGTGACAAAGAAGGTTTATTTGTATATAAATTTTAAAAATGGAACAAGTTTCGCTAATGAGAAACGAATTACTAAATAAGTTTAATAATACTATCTTATGTGTAATAATAAAAATATAAAAATTGGAGTAATCTCTTTCATTATAACGCTATAAAATGTAAAAATATCTAAAATCATGTTATTGTAAATATTTTGTCAATTATACATAAATAATTTATAAACTTATTTAAAAAGTGTTGTATTATATTTTGTTATCGCTTACAATACATGTGAAAGATATCACAAAGGAGTTGTACAAGATGCAAAATTTAAGAAATAGAAGTTTTTTAACACTATTAGACTTTTCACAAAAAGAGGTTGAGTTTTTACTAAATCTATCTGAGGATTTAAAACGAGCGAAATACGCTGGTATAGAACAACAAAAGCTTAAAGGTAAAAACATCGCTTTGATCTTTGAAAAAGACTCTACGCGTACACGTTGTGCGTTTGAAACTGCAGCATATGATCAAGGCGCTCACGTGACATATCTTGGACCAACTGGAAGCCAAATGGGTAAAAAAGAATCTGCTAAAGATACTGCTCGTGTATTAGGTGGTATGTATGATGGAATCGAATACCGTGGCTTCTCACAACGTACTGTTGAAGAATTAGCGAAATATTCAGGTGTGCCTGTGTGGAACGGCTTAACAGATGAAGATCATCCTACTCAAGTACTTGCTGACTTCTTAACAGCAAAAGAAGTATTGAAAAAACCATACCACGAAATTAACTTCACATATGTTGGAGATGGACGTAACAACGTTGCAAATGCATTAATGCAAGGTGCAGCAATTATGGGAATGACTTTCCACTTAGTTTGCCCTAAAGAATTAAATCCAACAGATGAATTATTAAATCGTTGTAAAGAAATCGCAGCTAAAAATGGTGGCGAAATCTTAGTAACTGATAACATCGATGAAGGTGTTAAAGGTTCAGACGTTATCTACACAGACGTTTGGGTATCAATGGGTGAACCTGATGAAGTTTGGGAAAAACGTATTAAATTATTAGAACCATATCGTGTAACTAAAGAAATGATGGAAAAAACTGGTAACCCACGTGCAATCTTCGAACACTGCTTACCATCATTCCACGATACTGAAACTAAAATTGGTAAAGAAATTCAAGAAAAATATGGCTTAACTGAAATGGAAGTTGCTGACGAAGTCTTTGAAAGTGAACAATCTGTTGTCTTCCAAGAAGCAGAAAACAGAGCACACACTATTAAAGCTGTGATGGTTGCAACTTTAGGAGAATAATCGAAGGGAGACCTACCTATGTCTAAAATCGTAGTGGCTTTAGGTGGTAACGCTTTAGGACAATCACCTGAAGAGCAATTAGAATTAGTTAAAGGAACAGCTAAATCATTAGTTAGCTTAATCCAAAAAGGTTATGAAGTTGTAATCAGTCATGGTAATGGCCCACAAGTCGGCAGTATTAATTTAGGATTAAATTATGCAGCTGAAAATGGCCAAGGACCAGCGTTCCCATTCCCTGAATGTGGCGCAATGAGTCAAGCTTACATTGGCTATCAACTACAAGAAAGTTTATTAAATGAACTTCATGAATTAGGTATCGATAAACAAGTTGTTACATTAGTAACACAAGTAGAAGTTGCTGGTGATGACCAAGCATTCGATAATCCAACAAAACCAATTGGTCTATTCTATACTAAAGAACAAGCAGATCAAACAATGCAAGAAAAAGGTTATCAATTTGTAGAAGACTCAGGACGTGGTTATCGTCGAGTTGTACCTTCTCCAATGCCAATCAACATTGTAGAATTAGATAGCATTGAAACATTGATTAAACACGGCACACTCGTTATTGCAGCTGGTGGTGGCGGTATCCCAGTTGTTAAAGAAGAAGGTAACTACAAAGGCGTCGATGCTGTTATCGATAAAGATAAAACAAGTGCTTTATTAGCAGCACACTTAAAATCAGATCAATTAATTATCTTAACAGCAGTAGACTATGTTTACATTAACTATGGTAAAGATAATCAAGAAGCTTTAGGTGAAGTAACAGTAGATGAAATGAATAAACACATTGCTGACGGTCAATTTGCAAAAGGCAGTATGTTACCTAAAGTAGAAGCGGCATTACAATTCATCGAGAAAAATCCAGAAGGTAGTGTATTAATCACATCTCTTGAAGACTTAGGAGATGCCTTAGATGGTAAGATTGGTACATTAATTAAAAAGTAATGTTATGTGATTGACTTTTGACATGGTTATAAAATAACACTCAATACATTTTAATAAATAAGTTAAACCTGGGCTTAATGTATGTGATTTACATACTAAGCTCAGGTTTTTTAGTGGTCATTTAAATATTAAAAATCCCCTCACTAAATAACGTAGTGAAGGGAATGAGGTTTACCCAATGTGTTACAGCTGTTAGTAACATTCAGAAATGCAAAAATGTGACTTAAAATTGCTCTGCTGTAATTAACTCAATATAAATGCCACAAATTCTTCTACGCTAAGATTGCCAAAGTAGAAGGTTAAATCAATGTCATTCAAACGTTCAATTAAATCTGCTTTGACCATGCGTGTCCCAATTAAATGTGCTTCAACATCGTGAATGTTGCCTTGACCAAAGAAATCGCCATAAATACGACAATTGGCAATACGGTTATGTTCAATTGATAGGGAAATATCAATTGTGCCGCAACTAAAGCGCTCATTTCGGTTGTATTCATATCGTGGTGAACGGCCATAGTTCCATTCCCAATTATCATACTTTTCAGCGACTAATTGATCGATGCCAGCCCAATCTTCATCAGTTAATTCATAGCGTTTAGCATCTTTAATGTCATCAATGCCCATGATTTGCGTAATCATAAGATCTTTAAATTCGTGAATCGTGATGTCTTGATATTTAGGATCTAATGCATCACGAATTTGACCGACACGGGCACGTACGGATTTAATACCTTTAGATTCAATCTTCTTACGGTTTGGTTTCAACACGTTGACCATGGCGTCATAATCAACATCTAATAATAATGAATAACCACCATAAATACGATCGTTCAATAATGTCATCGCAGCGCCTGAAATTTTCTTGTCATTTAAAGCAAGGTCATTTCGACCACTTTGAATGACGTCAGTGGCACCTAAATTGTGTAGTGCTTGAATGGCAGGACGGTAGAAGCGTTGGAAATCTCCGTATATGGAGGTATCTTGTTCTAAAATACAACATACGTTAACGGCACCATCATCCACGTAAACTGCGCCACCGCCTGTATCACGGCGGACCACTTTAATATGATGCGCATCGACATAATCTTGATTAATCTCTACTGCAGTATTCTGGAAGCGACCGATTTCTACTTTCGGTTGGCAATAATATGGAAGTAATATATCTTCATATAAAAAGATGTGGTTATTAACATATACTTGCATCGCCAAGTTAACGGCGCCATCATCGATATATTTACCATTACGAATAGGTTCTATTAAATACATGTTCTCGTCTCCTAAGTTGTTAATTGTCTTTGTGCATGAATGATTAACGACGCAATATCTTCAGTAAGATGAATCGTTCTATCTTGGATTGATTTAGGGATGCGATACGCTTTCTTGTTTAACGTCATAAACACAGCATTTGGATTTTGGCGTGTCATACGTTGGAACGGATGTTTCACAAATTGTGGTGTCGTATAACCAATACCGATTTCAAGATATAACACTTTGCCATCTTTATGCGTGTCTAGAAAATGGTTGTAGCGATCTAGTTGTGCATGGAAGTCCGCATCTTCAACCATCCCTACTTGTGCTTTACGTTTATTAATTTCCATAGGTGCATCACATTTAGGACAATGTGGAATCAGCTCATATGGAATTTTCATGTCTTCTTGTTGGGCTACCATTTCGCGAATTGCATCATCGTCACGATACGTTTGTGCATGACAGTGTTGGCTACATTGCCAGAGAATGTATTCTCCTTGAATATGGAACACTTTGTCTAAATCATAATCTGCCACTAGAAAGGCATTATCTGCATTTGTCGTAATGATATGATAATCCTTTTGCTGAAGCATCTGTTTAAGTGCCACGTAAGAAGGACCTACAGGTTGATCTAAGTAGTTTAATTTCACGAAACGACTTTCAAATGCCCAATACTCCTGCCAACTTTCAAATGGATGCAGACTCGCTTGTAGCATATCGAAGAAGTTATATTTCTCGATAAAATCAGGGAAATTCTGCGTAAAGCGTTCACCAATATAAGTGAAGCCGTCTGATGCAGACATCCCCGCACCTATACCTACAACAATGGCATCTGCTTCATCAATCGCTTGTGCTAAAATATCGGTTTGATTAGCGTCTGCTTGTTTCGCCTTATCAAGTGCAATCCAGTTCTGTTTCTGTGTTGTGTTATCTGTTGTCGTCATTGAAAGCCTCCTTATAAAGTGCTAAATCTCTGTCTGTGAATACATTAAAGAGTACTTTCATCTTTGAGCCAGTTTCATGCAAATAGTCGCGTGTGGTTTGAATTGCTATGCGACTCGCTTCATCTTGAGGGAATCCAAAGACACCTGTTGAAATACAACAGAATGCTAGATGCTTTAAGCCATGTTCGTCGGCGAGTGCCAGACAACTTCGATAACAACGTGCGAGCAAATCTTTATTCATCTGTGACACAGGTTGTTTATGAATTTGAGGGCCGACTGTATGAATAACATATGTCGCTGGTAGATTATACGCAGAGGTAATCTTTGCTTTCCCCACACCTTCTTTACGGCCTTGTTGCGCAATGATATCAGCGCAATCAAGACGTAATTGTACACCAGCTTTAGTGTGAATGACGTTATCGATGCAATCATGATTCGCTTGCATACATCCTAAGAATCGGCTGTTCGCTGCGTTGACGATACCGTCAATAGCAAGTGTTGTGATGTCACCTTGCCATACATATAGTGACGCATCTGAAATAGGTGTTAAATCATCGATATGTGTGATGTCTTGTTGGTTGTTCAATGTAGATAAAAAGGCATCTTGTATCTCTAAGTACTCAGAACTTACAGGCTCAGGTGGACGAACATTGGCCAAACCTCGATACAATTCCCACTGTTCTGTGTCAGTCTCAGGGAAGTCTAAAGGTTTGTCACCATATTGTTCTTTCCACATGGCTTCAATTAGATAAGCTAAACGTTCTTGTTGATTCACTGCATTTAGTCCTCATCTGGATCTGGTAATGCGTCGTATGCTGCTTCATCTACATTTTCTAATTTAACTAACCAATTTTCTTCTGGTTTTTCTGAATTTAAAATAGCTGGTTCATCTTCTGCTTTCGTATTACGTTCAACGATTTTACCTGCAAGTGGAGATTGCACATCTAATACAGTTTTAGATGCTTCGATGCTGACGATTTCATCATTAACATTAACATCGTCTGCGCCCATAAATTCGACATAACCTACAGTACCTACATCATCTTGTAATTCAGGTGTCATATGATAAATATATTGGTTACCTACTTTTTCTACATATAAATAATTAGCTAATTTAGCCATTACATATCATCCTTTCTTTATTTATAAATACGCTTGTGCTATGCGTTCGATTGTACGACATCGTTGGTCGATGCCTGGTAATAGTGGTACAACTAAGACTTCATCCGCCTTAAATTCTTGGATCATGGCATCCAAGCGGGGTTTCACTTGCGCTATTGTTCCGGCTAAAATTCGTGAACGGTGTTGAGTGATAACGCGTTTATCACGGTCACTTAATTTATATTGTCTAGCTGTTTCAATAGAAGGGAAGCGATCAAACTCAGCAAATTGTTGTTTGCCTAATAACCACACGTCAAGTGCATGTAATAAGTCTTGAGCCTCTTCTTCAGTATCCGTAACGATGACAAACGTGGTTAACATGACTATGGGTGACATGTTTAACGCAGTCGGTTGAAAATGTTCGCGATACGTTTCGACAGACGCTTTAGCTGCATCAATCTTATCCTGGTTTGGTAATAAGAATGTCCCTAATGTGTAGCCCATGCCCTGTGTAGCAGCTAATTTAGCTGAACGTTGACTTGCGCTTAAGAGCCACATATCAGGATGACGAGATAGCTGAGGTTGACTAATGACCTGTCCTACGCGTTGGGCTTCTGGTGCTTGCGTCAAGTAATGGCGAATATCTTCAATACTTTGTGCATAATCAAGATAATCACGTTTGTCCTCGTCCATTGCGCGTTTAACCACCGCTGTACCTGGATTATTGCCGATACCCAAGTCAACCCGACCAGGGTGGAGTGCCTCTAACATTTTGAAATTTTCGGCCACTTTAAACGGGCTATAGTGCGGTAACATGACCCCGCCAGACCCCAACTTAATGCGTTTCGTTTCCCCTAACAAATGCATCATTAAGAGTTCAGGACTACCACTCGCAAACGCTGGAACGTCATGATGTTCCGTTAACCAGAAACGTTTATAACCTAGTTCATCAGCGCGTTTAGCAAGTCTTGTTGTATCTTGTAATGCTTGTGTCGCATCCTTACCTTCATCAATCATGGCATAATCTAATATATTGAAATCCACTTGGTGCTCATCTCCAAAGCTTAATTGTTTAGTCCCTTATTATAATACCCACCACCATTTTAACGTGTTTAAAGAATTTTTGTAGTAATTTAGTTTATACGTCACACAAATGTTCTACTGCTATTTTCTTTTCCCGAAAAGGGGGCAAAAAATCGTTCACAAACAAGTCGATTGTGTATTGTCATAAAGCATGATACTTTGAAAATAATACAAAAATGAACGAAAGAGGATGTCATAAAATGTCGAAGTACGCACCATTGCTAGAACCCATTACATTATCTAATGGCATTACATTAGCCAATCGATTTGTCCTTTCGCCAATGACGACGAACTCATCTACGAAAGAAGGACATATCACAGAAGAAGATTTACGTTATGCGAAACGACGCGCAAGTTCAGCAGGATTGCAAGTAACCGGCGCAGCATATATTGAGCCATATGGACAATTGTTTGAATACGGCTTTAATATCTCTGATGATGCTTGTATTCCTGGGCTTAGAAAAGTTGCGCAAGCGATGAAACAAGATGGTAATAAAGCGATTATTCAACTTGCGCATGCTGGAAGATTCTCAAATACTGCAATTATGAATTATGGGGAAGTGTATGGTCCCAGTCCAATGACCTTGCATTCACCAATTAAACACAACGTGTTAGAGATGTCAGTTGATAAAATTCATGAAGTTACACAACAATATGCAGATGCGACATCTCGTGCGATCCAAGCGGGCTTTGATGGTGTTGAAATTTCAGTCGCACAACGTTTATTATTACAAACATTCTTCTCAACATTCTCTAATCAGCGTCATGACCAGTATGGTGTTGATTCATTAGAGAATCGAGCACGCTTTGGCTTAGAGGTCATGCAAGCAGTACAGAAAGTGATTGATGATGAAGCACCAAGTGATTTCATCTTCGGCTATAGAGCAACACCTGAAGAAACCAGAGGTAGTGACTTAGGCTATACCGTCGATGAATTTAATCAACATATCGATTGGGTTATGGACGTCGCCAATATTCATTATCTGGCTATCGCAAGTTGGGGGCGTAATATTTATCAGAATAAGACACGTACACCTGGCGCACATTATGGACGACGCGTTAATCAAGTTGTATATGAACATTTAAATGGTCGTATACCACTCATTGCAAGCGGCGGTATTAATTCACCTGAAACAGCACTAGATGCTTTAAGTAACGCTGATATGGTTGGCATGTCTTCACCATTTGTGACAGAACCAGATTTCGTGCGCAAATTGGCAGAAGGACGTGAAGACGCCATTGACTTACATGTACATCCAGATGAGTTAGATGAGCTGGCCATTCCACATGCTGCCTTTAAAGATATTGTACAAATGATGGATTACGGTGAAGGTTTGCAGAAGAAAACACGCGATGAACTGCGTAAATTAGAGAAAAATTATGATGAAGAATAGAGAGTAAGGCAGAAATCGAGTGTGTCAAAAAGATTTTGTTGCATAGCCCTACAATGATGAATAGAACAAGAATATGTTGATATAGGTTGGGATGTTTTAATACGTTCCAGCCTTTTGCTTTGTTTAATTTCCGGCTAAATATTTAATTTTTCATGTCGTTAATGTAAACTTATTTATATATAAGGTTTACATTTAGAATTTTTACGGGATTTTATAAAGTAAGGGGTTTAACAACATGAGATTAAATTTAGCAGAACGTATCTTAAATCAAGACGCATTAAGTAAGGATGAGGCGTTAGCATTATTTGAAGATGAAGCGATAGATACGTTTGAATTATTAAATGAAGCGTATGTGCTTCGTAAACACTTTTTCGGGAAAAAAGTGAAATTAAATATGATACTTAATGCGAAAAGTGGAATTTGTTCAGAAGACTGTGGTTATTGCGGTCAATCTGTGAAAATGAAAGACAAACAACGATACGCCTTAGTGGAACCAGAAAAAATTAAAGCAGGTGCACAAGTAGCGATAGATAACCATATTGGTACATACTGTATCGTGATGAGTGGGCGTGGTCCTACAAATAGAGAGGTTGATCATATCTGTGAGACGGTTCATGATATTAAAGCGTTGCATCCACAACTTAAAATTTGTGCCTGCTTAGGACTAACAAATGAAGCGCAAGCGGAGAAGTTAAAAGAAGCGGGCGTGGATCGCTATAATCATAATTTAAATACAAGTGAACGTTATCATAGCGAGGTTGTAACGACACATACATATGAAGATCGTGTACGTACGGTTGAAATCATGAAAGCGAATCACATCTCGCCGTGTTCAGGTGTGATTTGTGGCATGGGTGAGACGAACGAGGATATTATCGATATGGCATTTGCGTTGAGAGAAATTGATGCTGATAGTATTCCAATTAATTTCTTACATCCAATTAAAGGGACAAAATTCGGGGGACTCGATTTATTGTCTCCAATGAAATGTTTAAGAATTATCACGATGTTTCGATTGATTAACCCATCTAAAGAAATTCGTATTGCAGGTGGGCGTGAAGTCAATTTACGTTCTTTACAAGCCATCGCATTAAAAGCAGCCAATTCCATCTTTGTAGGTGATTATTTGATTACAGGTGGGCAACCGAATGAACTCGATTATCAAATGATTGAAGATTTAGGGTTTGAGATTGATGGGTAATTTAGGAAGACTTTGATATTTGATATGATAAAAGAGAATAATATTTGGAAAAGGATGAAAATAACATGTCATCTAAACATTCATCATTTGGAGATAAACGTTGGCATAACATTTTATTAATAGTAGTGGGTATATTGGTATTCTGTATATTTCATTTTGTAATGGGTGTTAATGTGGCATATGCATTAATGTTTTTATATGCGCCACTTACTATAGGCATAGTTAATTTAGGCAAACTTAGAGAAAAAGACGATAGAAATCACTGAATTATAGACATAAACCACACGCTATGAATTTAAGGAAAAAGCGTGTGGTTTTTTATGTTAAAACACAAAATCATTAGTATTCAAAAATTGTATTGAAGATACCTAAAAATAATAATTGATGTTGCGCCATAGTGGGATCTAATAACTCAAAATATACTTGTTTATTTGGTTCTCTTATTAACTTCCAACTTGCTATTGTACTGCCAGTATCTTCGTTTACAATTGTACTCCATTCAAAGAAATCATAACGTAACGTATAACATTCATCATTAAAATAAAAATAAGGATAATCTGTTTTCTCGGGAAATAATTTTTGGTGGATGATTATATCATGCGTTACTTGAGGTTCCGATTCAAAATAATTAACGATATATTTTTTGGTGATAAATGGAAATTTTCTGCGTCCTTTAAATACTAAGCGTTGTTCATTGTTAAAAATACGCCATCTTGCTTTGAAAA
Source organism: Staphylococcus sp. GDX8P80P (assembly GCF_017893095.1). Classification (NCBI taxonomy): domain Bacteria; kingdom Bacillati; phylum Bacillota; class Bacilli; order Caryophanales; family Staphylococcaceae; genus Staphylococcus; species Staphylococcus sp. GDX8P80P. Next base: position 30,572 of record NZ_JAESMI010000085.1, read on the forward strand.
AAATACGCATATCCTCAATGAATAAATATTCAAAACCATGTATTTCAAAGCGCTTAATTGTTCCTAACTGTTTGTTAGGGTCGTCTACATCAACAATGTTTTTTAATTTTGGTGATAAGACATGCCCAATTTTATGTGTATACATACTGCTCACCTACTTTTAAAGAATTACAAGAAGTATCATTTATTTTAAACATAAATAATTTGTATATTTCATGCAAGAGGAGAAAGAAAAAGATATAGCTTATTGGTGGAGATTATATAAAATGGATTTTTTTCGACTACTCAAATTTATAGTAGGCCGAGACAAGTTTATCTTTACCAGTAACTTTATATTGGAAAATTTTAAATCCGCATTCTTCACAATAAAATTTTTCTAGTTTAACATGATCATACCAATCAACGCATATATGTTTTAAAGCGTTTTTTTGTAAATATCCTATGAGTTCTAGCGTATCGGAATCAATGATTAAATAAGTTCATATAGTATTTTGGTTGTTTAATGAAAAAGCTTTGTTTTGTAAACAAGAATCAATAGAAGTGTTAGAAGAAGTGTGAAATTGATTTCAATTTCGTTGTATAAGGTTGAGTAGCGGTATTAACCAATGTTGGGCACACATTTGCGTCCAACATTGGTTTCTTATTATTTTTTCAATAAATTCATGAAAGAAATGAAACTTGCAGTTGAAGCAGTACTTTTAGCTTTTTGGGATTCACGTGCAGCAAGTTCAGAAGCGTATCTAGAAGCCAAAACATCAATTTGTATTTGGTCATTTTGCTTTATAATATAGTCTTGTTTAGCTTCTAATCTTGATTGATGTTCTTCAAGTTCAAACAAATTAATAGCCTCTTTTAGGTTGTCGGCACGATATGTAAGAAAATAATCATACATTTTAGCTGCAGCATAAGCATTACAATATTTCTCCGGAATACGTTTATATATATCTATGTCATTTAAAACAGTTGCTACTTCATTTTTAACTTTATTGGCTTCATTAATTCTATTAATTGAAGAAGTAAAATGATTTTTATGAATTAATCTATTACGCGTAAACGAGTATTTCATAGAGTTGAGAAAAGCAGGATTATTTTTAGAATATTTTTTAATTCTGATGAAATATATTATATACACTATTAAACCAAGTAGTACATATCTGAATTTTAAATAAATAGATGATAATAATAAGAAAAATAATATAAAAATAACTAATCGATATATTAATGCATTTCTACGTATATTTTTAATTACTTTATCTCTAATATAGATATTTTCTTTTTCAATTATATTATTTTGCTCGTCTACCATTTGACTTGCCTTAATACATAACGCTAAGTCTTTTAGAGTGCTTTCTTGAAGTTCATTCATAGTTGTCACCTTTATTCTGAAATAATTATTTGGATAAATCTATTATACCGTTACTAGTTATAAAATAAATAGAAAATTCTGAAAAATTTCGTAAAGAGAAACTCTTACTTGTACAAGTTTCTCTCCTTAATATAGTTACATCAATCCTATTAATTTCATCCATAGTGAACCTAAACCGAGCCAGATTACAAAGTACACAACGCCTAAGGCTAGGTTCATGAGCCACCAACGTTTCTGACTAACGTAACCAGCTGCATAAAGTATAGGTGCAGGGCCACTACTGTAGTGTGTTGTAGATGCCATTAAGTTACCAAAGAAACCAAGCATTAATGCACTAAATAATGGTGGTGCACCTGCAGCAACGGCTACACCAAGTAATGCTGCGTACATGGCACTGACGTGAGCGGTTGAGCTGGCAAATAAGTAATGTGAATAGAAATAGAAGATTATTAGAATCACAAGGACGATTGGCCAACTTAGACCGCCTAAACTGTTTGCGATAGTATGGCTTAACCATGGAATAAAGCCTAATTGATTCAGTTGATCTGCCATCATCACTAGCACTGAGAACCAAACTAATGTATTCCAAGCGCCAGTTTCATTTAAAATATCTTTCCAATCTAACACGCCTGTAATAAGTAATAAAGATAATGCGATAAACGCAGTTAATGTAGCGTCTACACCAATAAAGCTACCTACTACCCAAAGTAGTAATGCGATAATAAATACACCAATCATGAATTTTTCGGCTTTAGCAATTGAACCCATTGCTGCTAATTCATTTTCAGCCCAATGTTTCGCATCCGGTGTCTCTTTAACTGTTGGTGGATACATTTTATAAATAATAAATGGTATGACAATAAGTGAAACAATACCAGGAACGATGGCTGCTAAGAACCAGTTCATCCAAGTTACGTGAACATGTACAGTTTTCTCTGCTAAATTTTGAGCGAGTGGGTTACCGGCCATTGCTGTTAAGAACATGGCTGCAGTGATAAGGTTGCCGTGAAATTCGGTAAAGATTAAAAATGAGCCCACCTTACGTTCGGTGCCTTGTTTTGGGTCAGAACCAAATGATTTAGATAGTGACTGAATGATTGGGAACATAATACCACCAGCACGGGCAGTATTACTAGGTGTTGCTGGCGCTAATATTAAATCTACACCGACGAGTGAGTATGCCAGACCAAGTGTCTTTTTACCAAATAGTCTTACAAACTGAAGTGCGATACGTCGTCCTAGTCCAGTCTTAACAAACCCTCTAGAGATAAAGAATGCCATTGCAATCAACCAAATACTTGGATTTCCGAAACCTTGAACCGCTGTCTTAGTATCGATAACGCCAACTAATATAGTTAACGTGAATCCTATAATTGATACGGCACCAATCGTCATCGGTTGGGTGATACAACCGATAATGGTACCTACGAATATAGCAAACATAAGCCATGCATCCAGACTGAGTGATTCGGGTCTGAAGGGGGCAAGCACAGCGATAAGTATGCCAATGACAAGGGGTAATATAAATTTCTTATATTTAACAGAGTGATTCATCTCGAAACCTTCTTTCCAACTTTCGAACATTTTCATACATAGAATAGACTTATTTTTAAGTAATGTACAGAGTGTTTTTGTATTTCATTGATAATAATTATCAATGAAATATTAAGTTAAAAAAACGCATAGGCTATCGAATTTTAGATGTGTATGGGATAAAATGTTATTCAAAGAAAGGGGATGACATTATGTTAACTATAGGGACGTTGATCGCGAAAGATGATACATGGATATTGTGGGCAATTATTATTGTTTGGGCGACAGTCAGTATTGTCTTAGAACAAAAATATCAATGGGCGAGCACGATTTCAGGAGCCATTATAGCCTTGGTAGGTGCGATGGTATTATCTAATTTTAAAGAGCCTGGGACATAAATAATATGATGATGCTATTTTGCAAATTCGCAGTAGCTGACTGAACTGAAAATGCGCTTAAATCAAGCTTTTTTCAGTTCTAGTCATCCTTGCGGGGGTGGGACGACGAATTTAAAAAGAATTCTGTCCCACTCCC
>NZ_JAESMI010000086.1:0-474 GCF_017893095.1 Staphylococcus sp. GDX8P80P
TTTAAAAGAATTCTGTTCCACTCCCTTTTTTTATAATTTTTGTGATTATTTTCAGCTCGTTGAGTTGTTACTTTTCTTATATTAAGTGTGATTCATATAAAACCAAGTTCTCTTTTGACTTTATTTATCCCTCGTACAGACATCTGAGTGAAACTTAAGATCGTCTTCATAAATCCAAAAATCGACTCCACATCAATTTTCCTTTGACTGTAGATGATTTTCGTTTCTAGTTCTGAAAGCTTTTTGTTAATTTGGGATTTAAAATATTCCCAGTTTTAATTCTTCATTAATTTTTGAATTGAAGTTTATACATTGATTTTTCAGAGAACATTCTAAACAAACATCACATTCATATAATTTGAAGTCTCATTTAAAACCATACTTATCATGACGATAGGTATATCTTTTAAAACCTAGTCGTTGATTATTCGGGCAAATGAATTCATCATTAATTTCGTAATAGTTCCAATTTTG
>NZ_JAESMI010000087.1:0-13102 GCF_017893095.1 Staphylococcus sp. GDX8P80P
TAAAAAAGTTTATGATTAAATTTCTCTATTTGGTTCTCTTTTAATAACCGTCTTAGCTCATGAACGTAGTGATATGTATTAAATAATTCTACATCTACACCTAATAAGTAATTTATAATACCTTTTTCGATTACTAACTGAGTCCAAGCATTGGCTTCATCAAATTGTGAATATTTAGCAGTATTGTCTGGATATTTGTAGTCAATGGTTTTGTTGTCTAAATCTTTATAGTCATTATATAATTTAACATCTTTTGAATTAGATTTAATTTGATTGTTAAAGACGCTAGAAAGTCCTAGTTTCACATCAGTACCTAAATCAGCAGCTTCTTTAGGATTAGTTCCAGCATAAACCATATAAACCGTATCATTATCAACGTTTCCGGCACTGTCTATTGGGGAAACTGCCATAGCTTGAAAACCGTTTCCTTTATCAATCCGTGAAGTTTAGACTTTAAACTTTTGTTTACTATTTTTGTTAGCATTTATTTTCACAATTTGTTCGTTTGTACTGAGTTTATAAACTTTTTCAGATAATCTGTGATTTGTGATATCATCATTCTGGAATTGTCTCTTAATCTCACCTCAAAGGAATGATTGTTTGAATAAAAAATTAATTTTAATATTCATAGTATTAATTAGTATAGTATTTATTATAGGAGGCGTCTATTTTAATATGAAGAATGACAAACAAAAAGAAAAAGAGCAACAATACTATGATGAGCAAAAAGAAAGAATAACATTATATATGAAATATAATGTTAAAGATTTCAAAAGTGTTGATTTTACAAGTTGTGAAAGAGATCCAATGGGAGGTTATGCAATTAAAGGTTATATTAATAATAATAAAAAATTAAGCTTTACTGCGTCTACGTACTTAGATGAAAATAATCAATTTGAAGGAGATTACTCAAGTACTGAAGAATTTGATAAAATAATTATTAAAAATCCTAAAACAGTTTCAGGAATAAAAAAAGAACAGAAAAACAAACAAAAAGAAAATTAAAACTCTAGTTTTATTAATTCTAGTAATTGTTACAATACTTTTAAGCATCTATTTAAAAGTGAAGTATGTTGAAAAGAAAGTAGCAGAGGAAAAGTATTGCAATCAACAAAAAGGTAGAATAGAATTTTTTATGAAATATAATGATAAGGGGTATGAGAATACATATTTTACAAAAATTTAAAAATTCAAATGGATGGTTATGATATTAGTGGCTATGTAATGGTGATAAAGATAAATCATTTAACGCAGGTATAAGCTCTACAGAAGATTTTCAGTTCGATGGAGATATAACAAGCTTTAGTAATCTTGAAGTAATGTATCATAATAATACAAAGTCCTTATCTAAAATTAAAAAAGAACAAACAAAATGAATAAAAAGTGATTAACATCACTATTTATATAGTGTTTTTTAATGTTGAGAAACATCCTGTGTTGCAGTGAGAAATCCTTTTGTATAACTATATATGTTAATGTTAAAAATGTTGCGTCATAAAATACGAAATCAATATAGTTAGTAAATCCAATTGTGAAATAGGTCGTAAATTAAAAAATGTGAAAGAAATTGTTTAGTAAATGGAGAATTTGGTAAGTGGCTTGAAAAAGTTGATGTAAATCATCGGGTAGCACAGAAGATGATTAGAAGCACTATACGAAATAGCAACTTTACCCGAACCGGAAAGCACCAAAGAACGTACAACATCAAATGGCGAAACTAAAACGCCAGATGAGATGACATTGCTATTTTCCAAATTTTGGAAAGTTTTGTCTAGAAATATCTATAACGAAAAAGAAGTGTAACAGTTGCACGGCGGTTAAGTTTGTCCAACCGTTGGAGAATTGCACTTGAACACAAATTTTAGTTTTTCACAAATCTGGAAAACAACACGTGGTCGCATTTTTAATGTTTGGTTGGCAAAACAAATAGTGCACATGTGCACTAAAATGTATAGATTTTAGTATTTTAAATTGATTCCACGTGCAATCATCAAATTAGATATTATTAAAGGTTAGAAGAAAAACATCATAATAAAAAACCGTCACACATAATATATGAAAGTTAAACACTGCATGCGAGTTTGAAAAATACAATCATAGTTTGATTAGTGTCATAATATTTAATTATAACTTTAAATAGCGGAGGTTTAAGGTTCTTTTCAATGTTTAAAAATTATCTTTACACTTTAATTTCATCATAATTTAAAAGTAGGTACTAATTTTATATGTGGTATTCATGTAAGAAGAACACGAGGTGTCTTAAGTTGCATAATAAAAAAATTGAACTGAAAAATATATTATTTATAGCGTTTATTTTTATTCTGGCAATAATGATATTTGTATTCGTGGTTGGTTACATAATTAGTTCAGTTGATCCTAATCATAGTATTGTAGGTTATTCGATAGCTATAAGTTTTGTTGGGATATTTGCGACATTTGGGGGTGCATTTCTTGGTGCTAAAATTTCGGGAGATAATGCGAGAAAGTTATTTGAAATTCAACAAAAGCACGAAAGAGAAGAGAGAAGAGACCAGGTTATTACTCAATTAACATTGTCTATGAATTATATTGTTAAATTAACAGATAGAATAGCGGCAAACTATAGAAAAGATCGTAAAATTTATAGATATCTATATCATAGAAAAAATACTATTCTTAATAAGAATTACACAGCTAAGATTGATAGAAATGAGTTGAAAATATTATTTTATGAATTGATTGAGAAAAAAGAAGTAAACATGATCTGTGTTGAAGATTATATTTATGAAAACTACATATATTTTGTTGATTTCTTAAACAAAATAATGGCTGACAAAGATATTATTCATCTAAATAAAATAGAACAAAAGCAATTATTTTTATTTAGACAAATAGTAGATACTCTTGCATATATGTTTTATGAAGAAAAATCTAAAAACTTATATATAATCGATTTAAATGATATAGAAAAGGAATTAGCATTCATAGAGTATTATGTTCAATTATGTATTTTATTAATGGAGATTCAAGAATGGACTATACTTAAAGATAAATAATAAATTAATGGTCATAATTTGGTCATAATGGAGTAAAAAACTAAAAATAATAGCTTTTCCGAGATGATAAAACATTGATTTAATAGGCTTTTATATATGTATTTAAGTAAGTTTTAGATATGACACAATGCCAGGCATGATGTAAGTCATACAAAAATTAACTTAATTAATTTAGACGCTTTTCGAGAAATAATCCATTCGAAAAGCGTTTTTTGATCGAAAACCTTAATATAGATGTTTAATTAAACTGATAAATTGTGCATTACAATATATAATAAATTTATAAATAATTGGTGGTGATGAGATGCAAACGTATGCGGATAGAGATGCTTTAATTATTGAAATTAGGAAAAGAGCCGATTTATTTATTCACGAATTTAGTGATGTATCAGAAGCAGAAAAGGATATATATAAAACTGGTATCGATAGGACACCAGCGCAAATGATTGCATATCAGTTAGGATGGTTAAATTTAATTCAATCTTGGGAAAGGGATAATAAAAATAATATATCCGTTGTAACACCTAGTCCGAATTATAAGTGGAATAATTTAGGGGGATTATATCAAGAATTTTATCAAACCTACTCAAACTACACATTAGAGCAACTTATTAATCAGTTTAATAAAGAAGTAGATAGCATGATTGAATTAATTAAAAGTTTAGATGATAAAACATTATTTGAGAGTGATAAAAGGCAATGGGCGTCATCAACGCCTTCCAAATGGCCAGTTTGGAAGTGGATTCATATTAACACAGTAGCACCATTTAAGACATTTAGAACCAAAATTAGAAAGTGGAAGAAAACAGAATTAGATAGATAACTTTATAAAAACCGATATTATCTAAAAATAAAAACGAGTCCAGGTATTATAACCAAGACTCGTTTTTTACATTATTTAAGAATGATAATAGAAAAATTTATAATAAATCTAGTAACCATGTTCCAAATAGAATGAATAGGGTGAGTAATCCTATGAAAAAATATAAATTTTTGGGTACATGTCCGGTTGACGTAAATGCGTAAAGATACAAATGATATGACGTTAAGATAAAATTAATAATAAGCAATATTAAAAAAATAGTTACCATTAAGACCACAACTTTCGAGTTATTTTGTCGTTCGGAATGATTGACTTATTCGAATATGAGAACTTTTTCTTAACATCATAATTATATTACTTCATTATATCGATTGTTTACTTTAAATCATCTATTGCTTTTGCGATTGATTCAAACACATGTGGAATATCATCTTTTTCGATACAACTAAATGCAATTCGGATATCAGAGTCATTTAAAGCAATGATTCCAATTGAATATTCATTGATTAAATGCGTACGAAGTTCTTCAGGATTTACGCCATTGACTTTGACTGCCATGAAATAACCTGAGTTAAAATCATATGCTTGCCAATGATTTTTGTATTTATCATCATATACAACTGACTTAGTTACTTCATATCGTTGTTGTAAAGTATCAATATTTTGTTGGATTTCTTTATCAAATTGGTCATGATGTTCTAAGACGTATTTAATAGCACTTTGTGAAGGCATTGGTCCACTTGAAATATTACTTCGTATTAAACCTTTAACTTTCGCCTCTAATACTTCTTTAGCTGTATGATTGCTTAGACCAAATGTAAGGAAACCAACACGTAGTCCCCAAGCAAAGAATTCTTTAGTAGCGCCATCTAAACGAATCGGTAATATATTATTTGATTCAATTTGATTTAACGCAGTAAATATAGATTGGCGATACACATCTTCATAAAATAAGCCGTAGTAAGCATCGTCAACAACAGCTATCACTTTTGTGCCCTTTTCAGCAAGTGAACGAATAGCTGATACTATAGTTGTAACTTCATCTTTATTCGGTGTATAACCAGTAGGATTGTTAGGGTAATTCAGAATGAGTACGACTTTATCTTGATTGTAGTTGTCTAAAGTAGTCACTAAATCATTTGTTGTATAGTGACCTTCTTGATTAAATATTGAATATGTCTCAATATTTGCTGAATGACGTGTTTCATATATTAATTTATAGTTACCCCAATTGTGTGTAGGTACTAAGATCGTATCGCCACTTTCTACAAATAAATCAGCAATTAGAGATAAACCATGAGTCAACGCATTAGTGACAATTGGTCTACTAATCGTTTCTTTTGATAAATCAGGATTTTCTTTGAGAATTTTATCTTGCCATAAATCTCTTAAAGCTTCTAATCCTTGTGGTGGTGCATACGGAAATACGTCATCAGGTGATAGATGATTATAGACATCAAATAGCGTATCAGCATACATTTTTCCATCTTTATTTGTAGCCATACCAATAGTCGCATTGTATTGTGTTTTTTTAGCATCAGCCGATTGAGATAATATACCTTTTGGATAGTACATAGATTGGCCTAGCGTTGAAAGCATACTTAAAATTTCAGGACAATCATCAACAAGTTGATTATTTAAGTTTTGAGCTAATGGGTTCATTTATTTAACCTCACTTTTTTTAGTGTTTAATAATATATTATCTTTAAATGTCATAAAGATAAAGTGTTCCTATTATGATTACATAGAATTGATAGTTAAGATTCTTATAAATCGAACATTTGTTCTCCTTTTGTGTTAAAATGATGACAGGTCATCATAAGATATGACACTTTTCATTTGGAGGTGTAGTGTAATGTCGTGGCTATTAGAGGGTATGGTGACACTGATTACGGGTGGAATACTCGTCATATTTCGTGTTTGGTTAGAATCTAAGTGGAAAGATAAGTAGATGACCATACACAAAAGCCCCTAACTTGCCGTCACAAGTTAGGGGCTGTGTAATGTAATTCGTGGATACACATAAATTTTAACATATGGAAGAATATTTTCAATTTTAAATATCCATGGAAACCGTAATATTTCTTGATGTTTGTTATAATACGGTTATTGAGGTGTTAATTATGATGAAACATTTAACTAAGATTTTCGTGACCTTAGCAATTGTCTTATTTGTTATTGGTTATTACTTACAAGCTTCAGGACATGAAGATCAAGGCGTTAAATTATTATTAGCTGCAATCATGTTTATGATATGTGCTTTTATTAATCGTAGTAATGATAGAAAGAAAAATAAAAAATAGCACTTTAAGAATCTCAGACATAAATAATATAATCATGCTATTTTGCAGATTCGCAGTAGCTGACTGAACTGAGAAGGCGCTTAAATCAAGCTTTTCTCAGTTCTAGTCATCCTTGCGGGGGTCGAGGCCCCAACAAAGAGAATTTCACTAAGAAATTCTACAAGCAAAGCAAGCTGGGTGTGGGAGAGAATTTTAATAATTCTCTCCCACTTTCTTATTGTATCTAGTATATATATACAATTTTTCTTAATAATGTGTTTTATGGGGATATTTACGTATATGACTTTACAAATGTGTATATAGTGTGTATATTATGTATATACAGTTATTAAAGGGGGACATCAATGAAAATTATTCTAAAAAACACCAGTGAACAACCCATTTATGAACAAATCAAACAACAAATCAAAGAAAATATTTTAAAAGGCTATGTTGAAGCTGGTAGCCACTTACCTTCGATGCGTGAGCTGGCAAAAGATTTGCAAGTGAGTCTAATCACGACTAAGAGAGCTTACGAAGATTTAGAAAAAGATGGATTTGTTACAACTGTTCGAGGAAAAGGCACCTTTGTTAAAGAACAAGATAGTTCAATATTAAAAGAAAAGCAATTCTTTGTAATAGAAAATCTTGCTCGATTAATGATCAAAGAAGCTAAAACAATCGATATGCCTCTGAAAGAATTAAAAGAAATATTAACTTTAATTTATGAGGAGGAAGAAGAATGAATGTCATTGAAGTAAAAAATGTATCGTATCAAAATAAAGCATTTTCAATTAACAATCTTTCATTCAATATTCCTCAAGGATTTGTAACTGGGTTCATTGGGGCTAACGGCGCAGGAAAAACGACAATGATTCGGTTGATAATGGATATATTAGAACCTAGTAATGGTGATATTTTCATTTTCGGTGAACGAATTACAAATAAACCGAAATGGATTAAAAATAAAATAGGGTTTGTTTATTCTGAAATTTACTTTAATCAACAATGGACTCCAAAAAAACTTGAAAAAATGATATCACCATTTTATAGTGATTGGGATTCAGAAACGTTCAAATATTACTTAGAGAAATTTAAACTACCTTTTAATGATAAAATTAAGCATTTCTCAACAGGTATGAAAATGAAATTGTCACTAGCACTTGCTTTGAGTCACCATGCAGAATTATTCATTTTGGATGAGCCAACTGCAGGTTTGGACCCAATCGTTCGCAATGAAGTGTTAGAAATATTACAAAGTGAACTACTCGATGAAAATAAGACATTATTTATTTCTACGCATATCATTTCAGACCTAGAAAAAATTGCTGACTATCTTGTACACATAAAAAATGGAGAAATTATCATGCAAGGATTCCGCCATCAATTACAAGAACAATACGCAATAGTACAAGGTGATAATGAAGATTTAGACGAAGAATTAAATCGTTTATTTCTTTATAAAGAAGTGAAATCGACTGGATTTAAAGGATTTACGCAACATGCTCAAGTGTTTAAAGAATTGTTTGGAAACAACGTTAATATTCAACAACCTACAATAGAAGAACTGATGATTTATATCGAAAAATCTCATCTGCATGACAATCAACAAGAATTTCAGCAAAGTAGGTTGGTAAAATGAAGCAATTATTAATTAGAAATTTTAAATGTCGAAGTGTAACAATAGTCATTTATCTTGCGTTATTGCTCTTTAATCCACTATATGCATTGGTACTTTCTAAAACAGAACTTTATTTTCTGTTCTATGCACCCATTGCTATCACATTAATGGTTGTCAGCATTTTAGATTCTGGACATTTATTTAGACTGCATAGAAGATTAGGTGGAAAAAGTTCGTATTTATTTTACGAAAGCTTACCTGTTTCTAAGAAAGATATGCTCAACGCAAATTATATTACATGTATTGTGTTAACGTTATTTGGTGGATGTATCATCGCATTATATAATTTTCAATCGTCCAATATAGATTTTGGAGATTTAAGGTATTCAACTGCAATAGCTTTTATATTCGTGAATTTTTTCAGCATTCCAATTGCATTTAGTAGGAACACTGAAAGAAAGCGTGAAGGCATAGCTTATGCACCATATATTATGATTATGATGTTGGCTATACCATTTGCAATAACAACGGTATTCGCAGTTATTAATGTACTCGTGTTCCAACACTACTATACCTATAATGTGTTAGGCGTCTATTACAATTACGGTTTATTGATTTTAAGTATTATTTGGATGATTATAAACTATTTGATTCAATTAAAACGTATCAATCAGCGTGAAAATAAAGGAGGGCTTACATGAAATTAGAAAACATTACAAAAACATATGGAGATAATGATGTTTTAGATAATATCAATTTTGATTTTGGAGATAGTCAAATTGTAGGTTTAATTGGTAAAAATGGTGTTGGTAAAACAACATTAATGAAAGTAATGAATGGCAATATTATTAATTTCAAAGGAAAGGTTCAATTAAACGATAACGAGAACGTAGGTTATCTTATTGAACATCCAAAGCTCTATGATAATAAAACAGGTTTAAATAACTTGAGATTATTTGCTCAGGTTCTAGGAAAAGGTTTCGACAAAGATTATACAGATAAAATTATAGACGCATTTGGTATGAGACCATACATTAAGAAAAAAGTAAAAAAATATTCAATGGGTATGAAACAAAAACTAGCGATTGCTGTTTCATTAATGAATAAGCCAAAATATTTAATACTAGATGAACCAACCAATGGTATGGATCCAGATGGTTCGATTGATGTCTTAGAAACGATTCAATCATTAGTGAATGATTTAGGAATGAAAATATTAATTTCAAGCCATAAATTAGAAGATATAGAATTGATTTGTGATAGAGCTGTCTTCTTACGTGACGGTAACTTTGTACAAGACGTTAATATGAAAGACGGTAGCGCTCAAGATCATACATCACTTAAATTTGAAGTTGAAGAATTTAACACAGCGCTTGACTATTTAACAGCACATTTCAACGTACTTCAATCTCATAAAGATAGTGGAGAAATCATGATTAAGGCGCAAAAAGATTACAAACAATTACTCAAATCTTTAGCACAAAAAGATCTATTTCCTAAGTATATTGAAACAAGAAAAAGCTCGCTTCGTGATACGTACTTTAATATTAATCAAAGAGGTGACAAATAAATGAGAAGTTTACAATTAGTTAAATATGATATATTGAGTTTTTGTAAAAGTTATCTAACTTACATTGCATTACTATTAATCTGGTTAGTTTTAGGATTAATAACATTCTTAATGGCACGAAATACTGATCAAGTAAATTATTCGTCAATTCTATCTATGGCAAATTGGATGTTCTTATTCTTTGGCTTGCTAGTAGTGATTAAGACGATTACTCGTGATTATTCTCAAGGAACGATTCAACTTTATATGAACAAAGTGAAGAATAGAATTGGTTATATCATTGCTAAAACAATTTCAATTGTGTTAATTTCTTTTATTTTTGCACTTATCACATATATTACTTTAATGTTAGTACAAGCATTTACTGATGGAAAAAATTTAGACGGAGATAAGTTCTTAACGAACATATGGTTCTATCTTATCTTCTTACTATTCTTTGGTTTACTATTATTCTTAGTTACATTAATAGTTCAAAAACCAGCAGTTATTTTCACGTTAGGCATCTTCTTAGTATTTATCGTACCGTTTATTCAACCTTTTATTGGTTTGATTCCTGATTGGGGCGAAAAAATTCAAAAATCACTAAAATATATTCCTTTCAGTTATTTAACTGAGAAATCTCAAACGGATAGTATTAAATTTTCAAATTGGCAATGGTTTATCTCATTAGCATCAATTGTTGTTTTATTCATTGCGAATATTGCTTATGCAGCTAAAAGAGATATATAAGACAAGCATAGGAAGTTGTTCCTAAATAAAGAGGGTAGTGGAGCAGAAATAAAATAATGTCTGCTTCACTACCCATTTTGTTTTTATTTGCGTTTATAGCATTAATTTACTGATAATGGAATCATAAACTTGATTCCATAATTCAGAATCTGATTTATATTTAGTAGCGATTTCGTGGTGAACCTCTTTCTCCTTGTCATTATAATCAGGCGCTTCTTTATTAGGTAATTTCTCAGCTCTTAGTTGCGTAACATAGTCTTGAGCTTCACGCGCTCTTGGTCCCCAAACACTAACTTGTTCAAATTGATCATTCATAAAGATAAAGATTGGAATCGAACGTGCAGTACCATTTGTTAAATACTGGTCAATTAGATCTGTATCTTCATCTCTATGGAATACACGAACTTCTAACTGAAGTGACTCACTAATATGCTTTAGTATAGGCAAGTTCATCATAGCGTCGCCACACCAATCTTCACTTATAACTAACACTTTCGAATAGGGACGGTCTGTAAGTTGACCGATTCTGTCGTCAGTTGAAGGTGGCGTGAATGCATTGTAAATCGATAATACGTTGTCTTTATTTACAGTCATGTTTTCGATATAGTCATCTAGTGGTTGACTCTTTTTAAAATACGTTTCTAAATTAGCCATAAGAAATACCTCCCCATTAAATTTATATTATTATAACAATTTTCACTGAAAATGGATAATTATAAAACTCAAAATATATTAGTATGACTGCGTTTCTTATAATGATAAATTAACGTTACAATTGTGTAAGAAATGATTCTTGGTGGATAGATGTTTCTTAGTAAGCGGTTATGATATATTTAAGTTATTAAGAATAGAAGTGGTGGTACATTTGCGTATACAAAATAGATGGGTAATTTTTATTATCTTTACAATCATAGCTTTGATAGTCGTTACTTGTCTTACAATCTATAAAAATCAAAAAACTATTGATCTTACAGAAGTGAAAATTAATGGTATTCAAATGAATCAACAATTTAATGATGATAATTACGAGATTAATCGTAATATTAAGTTGGGCAGATATAAATTTTACAATGATAAAAATCATAAAAATCTAACGGTGAAAGTCAAAAATAAACACAAGAAGGTAAAAGGAATAGTGCTCATTAATGATCAGGACGTGACAACTAATTTTGGCATTAAAATTGGAGACAACGTTGATCATGCCATTAACTACTTGGGTGAGAACTATCGTAAGGACAAAGTTGGTAGGGGGTATGATGCATTAATCTATGTTGATAAAGATCATCATATGAAACTATCCATTTTGTATAAAGATAATGTGGTTAAACGAATTGAATTTTTTAGTCGTTAACAGTGATCCGCGTATAATTCAATTTTAAGCAAGCTACTTTTTCAATGAAATAGAGATAATTCAATTAAGAAAGTATGTGAAAAAATGGATAAGATTACCTTTTTAAATGAACTTGAATTGGAACTAGATCAATTGCCAAGAGAAGAAAAAGACAAACTTATGGATGATTATGAAAATCATTTTTATGAACAAGAAACAAAAGGAAAATCAGAAAAAGACATCATATCAGACTTGCGTGAACCACATGATATTGGTAAGGAAGTCAAAGCGAAAGAAGCGATTTCTTATGCCAAAGTTACCCCTAACCTTCAAAATATTGTTAGAGCAATAATGGCGTCATTGAGTCTTGGTGTACTTTCATTTTTCTTTATTATTATTCCTATAGTGATATTTTTAGTGATATTATTTGGTGTGTTTTTATTTTCAGTCTTTTTAATTTGTCTTCCATTAATCATTATTTCGATGAGTATTGTCAAGGGGATTGTTGATTCGTTTAGCAATTTCTTATTTAGCATTTCTTATGCGGGGATTGGTATCGTTTTATTTGTACTCACAATGAAAATCACTCAAAATATATATCGACTCGTATTAAAATATTTAACTTGGTATATCCAAACAGTTAAAGGAAGAATTAAACAATGAAAAAGGCAATGATAGCTGGCATAGTAATATTTATAGTTTTTTTCTTGGCTGCAACTTTAGTCTGGTTTGTACACGACAAAGATGAATTTAAAAAGCTCAAATATGATAAAGCTTACAATCATATGAAAATGACTAATTTAAATGTTGAGAGTTACAATTCAGAAGTCACAATTAAACAAGGTAACCATTGTGGTGTTAAATATTATGGTGATAATGATGTTAAGGTATATCACACAAATGATACCTTAAATGTAAAAGAGCATAGATCTAACAAAAGAGGCTATAGCATCAATATTAACCCTTTTAATCAGAGCAAATCTAAAATCGAAATTATAATCCCTAATAAAAATATAAACAATTTAGATATACATTCAAATTTTGAAAATATAAGTTTAGATGGGATTAATATTAAAAATGGTTTGATTTACCAAAGTACTAAACATTTAAAAGTTAACAACTCTAAATTAAATAACCTTATTTTTGAGAGCGATACTGGTAGTGTAAACATTAAAAATAGTGAAATCCACAACAGTAAATTTAAGACGCGTTTAGGTGCCATTAACGTAAACAAGACAATACTTCATAACGCCCTGTTTGTGACTGAAGAAGGGCATTTAAATTTCACAGATATGTATAGTGAAACGGATGTTAGAGGTTCAAGTAAACATGATTCTATTCATTTGGATTATAAAGATAAACCGAAAAATACGTTATTAAAATTACATCCAGGTACTGGTGAAGCTAAAGTTGAGAATAAAGCTTTTAATAACGGTAAGGTAGGAAATAGTGATAATGTGGTTGAGTTTTACACTGTTAAAAAAGATATTAAAATAAAATGATTGCCTACATAACAAGAGGCAATCATGTGTCATGTCGGGAGTGGGACAGAATTCTTTTGAATTCGTAGTAACCCCAGCTTGCTTTGCTTGTAGAATTTCTTGATGAAATTCTCTTTGCTGGGGCCCCGACTCCCAGCTTGCTTTGCTTGTAGAATTTCTTGATGAAATTCTCTTTGCTGGGGCCCCGCCCGCAAGGATAACTAGAACTGA
>NZ_JAESMI010000009.1:0-16280 GCF_017893095.1 Staphylococcus sp. GDX8P80P
GCAATTACTAGCGTTAAGCAAAAACTGTTCTTTAGTTTTAGCGCGATGCGTATAATTGTTGAGCAATCTGCTCACTGAAACCCGTTCATCATTCCGGAAATACCATTTATTTTTGTAGGCATTGATTCGTTCAGTGCCTATTTTTTTATACAAATATGAGTGTGAAAAGATTATAAAATGGTACATATTTTATCTTAAAACCATTGTTACAATAATGCTTTTCTAAAAATTAAGGGATTTATAAAAAAATATTAAAATTATGTAAAAAATGTCTTGTCTTCAAAATAAAGCCTGTGCTATAATCTATCTTGTGCTTAAGAACGGCTCCTTGGTCAAGCGGTTAAGACACCGCCCTTTCACGGCGGTAACACGGGTTCGAGTCCCGTAGGAGTCACCATTTTTTAGGTCTCGTAGTGTAGCGGTTAACACGCCTGCCTGTCACGCAGGAGATCGCGGGTTCGATTCCCGTCGAGACCGTATTGCTTATCCAAAAGGATAGGCATTTTTTTATGCCTTCATCATGCTATTTATCATATATTATTTTTAATACCTTTTTGAAATCTTTTCCCAAAAAATCAATACAAACTAAATCAAAATATTGTAAGACATTCATTTGCATTACAAATAGATGACGTCGCAACAGAATCTTAATATTAATCATCGGTTTAAAATAGAATGCTTGCTACACAACTATTGAGTCGTATCATCTTTCTGTAATAATCCGTTGAATAGGCGTCACTACGACTTTTGTCCCGTATTCAAAGGGTTCAACTTATTTGTAATATTAAATTAGAGTGGTAAACTTTAAACGAATATTATTCTATAATTTTAAATATGAAAATAGAATTACATGAATATTAATGGTAAATTATATAGTAGATTAATATGCGCTATAAACTTATTAAAACGCATCAAATCACAGTTTAATCTTTACTAATTTATAAGAATGAATATTGAAATATAGAACTATAATTTGAGAAATGAGGTTTATAGATATGGCAAGAAAAGTAGTTGTTGTCGATGACGAAAAGCCAATTGCGGACATCTTAGAATTTAATTTGAAAAAAGAAGGTTATGATGTTTACTGTGCCTATGATGGTAATGATGCAGTAGATTTAATATATGAAGAAGAACCAGATATCGTATTATTAGACATCATGTTACCTGGTCGTGACGGTATGGAAGTGTGCCGTGAAGTACGTAAGAAATTTGAAATGCCTATTATTATGTTAACAGCGAAAGACTCTGAAATCGATAAAGTATTAGGCCTTGAACTGGGTGCAGATGACTATGTTACGAAACCGTTCAGTACACGTGAATTAATCGCACGTGTGAAAGCGAACTTACGTCGTCATTATTCTCAGCCAGCGCAAGAGGTAAGTGGTACGACAAATGAAATTACAATCAAAGATATTGTGATTTATCCAGACGCTTACTCTATTAAGAAGCGCGGGGAAGATATTGAATTGACACACAGAGAGTTTGAACTCTTCCACTATCTTTCTAAACATATGGGTCAAGTGATGACACGTGAACATTTATTACAAACTGTGTGGGGCTATGATTACTTTGGTGACGTGCGTACAGTTGACGTAACGATTCGTCGTTTACGTGAGAAGATTGAAGACGATCCTTCACACCCTGAGTATATTGTGACACGTAGAGGCGTTGGATACTTCCTCCAACAACACGATTAGGAGTTTGCGACTATGAAGTGGCTGAAACAGTTACAATCCCTTCACACCAAGCTCGTTATTGTTTATGTGTTATTGATTATTATTGGAATGCAGATTATCGGTCTGTATTTCACTAATAGTTTAGAAAAAGAACTGACAAATAACTTCATGAAGAATATTAAGCAATATGCGACACAGCTTGAAGTTAATATTGAGCGTATATATAGAGATGATCCATCTAATGCTCAAAAAGAAGTTCAAAGTTTATTAAATGAGTATGCCAACCGTCAAGAAATTGAAGAAATTCGTTTTATTGACAAAGATCAAATCATAATGGCTACAGCGAAGATATCATCGCATAACATGATCAATCAAAAGGTAAATGATAACTCCGTTCAAAAAGCCTTATCGCTAGGTGAATCTAATAGTCATAATGTCTTAAAAGACTATGGCAGCGGTAAAGAACGAATTTGGATTTACAATTTGCCAGTCAAAAATGGCAATGAGACGATTGGTAATATTTACATAGAATCGAATATCAATGATGTCTATAATCAGTTGAACAACATCAATCAAATCTTCATTATTGGTACTGCGATTTCCCTATTCATTACAGTGATACTTGGTTTCTTTATCGCAAGGACGATTACAAGGCCGATTACGGATATGCGTAATCAGACGGTAGAGATGTCTAAAGGTAATTACACACAACGCGTTAAGATATATGGTAATGACGAAATCGGTGAATTAGCTTTAGCCTTCAATAACCTATCTAAGCGTGTTCAAGAAGCACAAGCGAATACTGAGAGTGAGAAACGTCGATTAGACTCAGTTATCACACATATGAGTGACGGTATTATCGCAACAGACCGACGTGGTCGTGTGCGTATCGTCAATGATATGGCCATCAAAATGCTAGGTATGGCTAAAGAAGATTTAATTGGCTACTATATGCTTAGTGTATTGAATTTAGAAGATGAGTTCTCATTGGATGAAATTCAAGAGAATAATGATAGTTTCTTACTAGATATGAATGAAGATGAAGGGATTATCGCACGTGTGAATTTCAGTACAATTGTTCAAGAAACTGGATTTGTGACGGGTTACATAGCGGTATTACATGATGTTACTGAGCAACAACAAGTTGAACGTGAACGTCGTGAATTCGTTGCAAACGTATCACACGAATTGCGTACACCTTTAACATCTATGAACAGTTATATAGAGGCACTTGAAGAAGGTGCTTGGAAAGATGACAATTTAGCACCATCATTCTTATCCGTTACACGTGAAGAGACAGAACGAATGATTCGTCTTGTTAATGATTTACTTCAATTATCGAAAATGGATAACGAATCTGAACAAATTACGAAAGAAATTGTCGACTTTAACATGTTCATCAATAAGATTATTAATCGTCATGAAATGGCAGCCAAGGACACGACATTTGTACGTGAAATTCCATCTGAAACGATCTTCACAGAAATCGATCCAGATAAGATGACGCAAGTGTTTGATAACGTCATTACGAATGCGATGAAATACTCTCGTGGTGAAAAACGCGTCGAGTTCCACGTGAAACAGAATGCGTTATATAATCGTATGACGATTCGTATTAAAGATAATGGTATCGGTATCCCGATTAACAAAGTGGATAAAATCTTTGATCGTTTCTATCGTGTAGACAAAGCGCGTACACGTAAAATGGGTGGTACTGGTTTAGGACTAGCCATTTCGAAAGAGATTGTAGAAGCACACAATGGACGTATTTGGGCAAACAGTGTTGAAGGACAAGGTACATCGATATTTATTACACTTCCATGTGAAGTTATAGACGACGGTGATTGGGATGAAGAGTAAAGAACATATTAAATCGATTATTCTTTTCCTATTAGTCATGATGAGTGTGGTACTAACGTTTATGGTATGGAATTTCTCGCCAGACTTGAATAACATCGATAGTACAGATAGTAAAAAGAGCAATACTAAGACAATCGGTAAGCCAATGTCTGCCAATATCGAAAATGTCATAGCGCCGTATCAAATTGTAGAAGTTAAAGGCGATAAAGTGAAAGGTTTGGCACCTTCTCGAGCGCAGTTGTCTCAAGTCATAGGTACATTGAAAAATCACGAAGTCAGTAAAGTGGAACACATTCAACGAGATTATAATTTAAATATCCCAATGTTAAATGACCACCACTTTACTGTACTGGATTTCACTTATGATATGCCTTTAACAACGTATTTAGGCCAAGTGTTAAATTCATCAGCGAAAGTACCAAAAAATTTCAAATTTAATCGAATCATCGTTAGCCAAAACTCTAAAGGTAATTTAGAATTGTTTGCGATTAGCGAAGACCGTCATGAAGTTATGAAAGTAACGATGACTGCAAAGGCAAATCACTTTATTAAAGTGATGGATCATTTAAATAATGAAATGCAGAAATATTCAGAAGTGATTACGAATAAAGATACGATTGATAAAGCGACGCATATATTCGCACCAAGTCATCCGAAAGATATGCGTTCATACCGTATGGTTTATGATACGATTCCAGTCGAAACCATGAATGCGATTTTATTTGACGATTCAGTGATTATCCGAAGCGGTAAGAGTGGTTCGACGACGTATAATAACAACACTGGTGTAGCGAACTATAATGATGAAAGCAAAAAATATCATTATAAAAATTTATCTGAAGATGAATCGAGTTCGAGTGATATGGACTCAACCATTCCAAGCACATTTGAATATATTAATGGGCATGGTGGCTTCTTTAACGATGATTTCCGTCTGTTCAATACAGATAATTCATCCGGTGAATTAACGTATCAACTCTTCCTCAATGGCTATCCAACATTTAATGATCAACAATTAAATGATATTGAAGTGACTTGGGGAGACAAAGGTATTTATGATTATAAACGCGCTTTATTACGTTCTAGTGTACCTCTAGAGGGTGAAACGAAGTCACTGGATAGCGTTGAAAGTGTGCGTTCTTCATTGGCAAATAATCATAACCTAGATTTTGAAAAGGTTACGAATATGGTCATTGGCTATAAAGAGGATGATCGACCTGATAAAGATGATATAGAAGTGCAACGTAATAGTGAGCTTGTGCCAACGTGGTATATTCAATACGATGGCGATTGGTATGCTTATGAGGATGGGAGGCTTGAATAAATGAATTGGAAACGAACGAAGACATTGTTTATTTTCGTATTTATTCTAGTCAATATCCTGCTTGTATTGATATACGTGAATAAGGTTACGAAGTCTCAAATCAATGAATCTGAAAGTGATAATGAAGTTAAATTTCAACAAGAAGAAATTAAAATTTCGAATGATCTGCTAAATAAAGATGTGAGTGGTACGAAGATGCAGATGATTACAGCTAAGTCTAAAGACTTTAAGAGTTATGCGAAAGGTAAGTCCTCATTAGAAACGGAGGATTCAGGTAATACGTTAACAGGTGAAATCGATAGTACGGTTAATGTGAGTGATAGTAATTTAAGTGATTTAAAAGACTATATCATGAGCAACATTTACAATGGTAAGATGTATCAACTTGGCGATGTTTCATCTAATGCTGTGACATACGAGCAAACGTATGAAGGTTATCCTTTGATGAATAATAACAAAGCACGTTTACGTTTTAATGTAAATGATGGTAAAGCGACAAGTTATGAGCAATCTGCAATGAATAAGATTGAACCTGCGAAGAGTGATAATAATCCTAAGAAACAGGTCATCACACCACGTAAAGCGATTGAAACGTTATACTTTAACCGTTACTTAAAATCAGGCGATGAAGTGTTGGATGCACGATTAGGATATTATTCTGTTGTGAGAGAAACGAACGTGCAGTTGTTGCAAGCCAACTGGGAAATTAAAGTGAAACATAAAGGTAAGGAAGACGTGAAGACCTATTATGTTGAAGCGACATCATCAAATCCAAAAGTGATTGATAACTAGGGAGCAGGGTTGTAAAGAAATTCTTAGATGAATATTTACTCATTCTGTTGTGATGCTTGCCTAGGGGGATGGGTCGAGCCGCGGTCTCGACACTCATCCTACTCCCTCAGGCGTCACACAACGTCATTCGTAGTTCATCTTTAGAATTTCTTACATAAGTGTGCTAGCACTTATGTTCATTAATAATAAACATAGGAGTCTCCGCAACTATGTTTCGTTATCTATCTTAGAACTGCGTATGTAAGTGTGTGAATGGTTATTTTCAATAGATTACCCTTCTCTGTTCTTAATTAGAAAGAAATGGTATTTGGTGTGTGAAGTTTAGTGAGTGTGTGGGGCTACGATGGTCTCATGCACTTATTTTATTTATATGTGTGAGTGTTGTACATAAACAAGGGATTGGAACTTTAATTTTTGTATTGGTATAGTATAATATAAAGGTATTTTAGAGGACTAGAATGTTTCGAATGATATGGTTTGTTCGAAACTTCATTTTTTTAATTAAAGAGTGCAGAATATAAGG
This sequence comes from Staphylococcus sp. GDX8P80P, assembly GCF_017893095.1. Lineage (NCBI taxonomy): Bacteria > Bacillati > Bacillota > Bacilli > Caryophanales > Staphylococcaceae > Staphylococcus > Staphylococcus sp. GDX8P80P. The sequence goes on from NZ_JAESMI010000009.1 coordinate 6,176, forward strand.
AATTAGACTGAAGGCACTCTAAACATAATGTAAGTTGTCGGAAGTAGAAAGGATGAGCCGCTTGATACGTATGAGTGTATTGGCGAGTGGTAGTACAGGGAATGCCACTTATGTTGAAAGTGATAAAGGCAGTCTATTAGTAGATGTTGGACTCACTGGCAAGAAGATGGAAGCGTTATTTAGTCAAATTGATAGAAATATAAAAGATTTAAACGGCATTCTAGTTACTCATGAACATAGTGACCATATTAAAGGTTTGGGTGTACTTGCGCGTAAATATGGTTTACCGATTTATGCGAATGAAAATACTTGGAAAGCAATAGAGAAGAAGGATAGTAAAATTCCAATGGATCAAAAATTCATTTTTAATCCGTATGAAACAAAATCAATTGCAGGTTTTGATATTGAATCATTTAATGTATCGCATGATGCGATTGATCCACAGTTTTACATTTTCCATAACAATTATAAGAAGTTTACTATAATCACAGATACAGGCTATGTTTCAGATAGAATGAAAGGTATGATTCAAGGTAGTGATGCTTTTATGTTCGAGAGTAATCATGATGTGGATATGTTACGTATGTGCCGCTATCCTTGGAAGACGAAGCAACGTATTTTAAGTGATATGGGGCATGTGTCTAATGAAGATGCAGGACTAGCGATGACGGACGTGATTACAGGTAATACGAAACGTATCTACCTTTCACACTTATCACAGGATAACAATATGAAAGATTTAGCACGTATGAGCGTTGGACAAGTATTAAATGAACATGATATAGACACTGAAAAAGAAGTGCTATTATGTGATACAGATAAAGCCCAAGCTACACCGATATATACATTGTAATTATTTAGACGAACGACCTACTTATAAACTTAGTATTTGTAAGTAGGTCGTTTTTTATGTATTGAGTTAATTATCTAATAATTTGGACTATACATGATTATTCAAAATGAACCTTATTATAACAAGATTTAGCTTAAATCTGTGAATAAATATTTAAGACTTACTTAAAGTTATCCCCAAAATGAGGGTGAGTTATCCACTTTTGTGTATAATACACACAGAAATACTCACATTATTCACAGACTTATCCACATATATACAAGGATAATCTCACGAAATGGGGATATTTTAAAAGATTTTCCCGTAATTCGTATACATTACTGTTATAATTAGAGGGAATTCTGTTAACAAGTTGATAACTTGTGGATAAGTAGGATAACTATTAACATCTATGGAGGATTTTATGAAGATAACAATCTTAGCTGTGGGTAAATTAAAAGAAAAATATTGGAAACAGGCTATATCAGAATATGAAAAAAGATTAGGTGCTTATTCCAAAATTGAAATTATTGAAGTACCTGATGAAAAAGCACCTGAAAATATGAGTGATAAAGAAATAGAACAAGTGAAAGAAAAAGAAGGCCAACGCTTATTAGCTAAAATAAAACCACAAGCCACAGTCATTACTTTAGAAATACAAGGTAAAATGTTGTCCTCAGAAGGTTTATCTGAGGAAATGCAACGACGCATGACACAAGGACAAAGTGATTTCGTCTTTGTGATTGGCGGATCAAACGGATTACATGAAGACGTCTTAAAACGCAGCAACTACACACTTTCATTCAGTAAAATGACATTTCCACATCAAATGATGCGCGTCGTCTTAATCGAACAAGTATACAGAGCATTTAAGATCATGCGAGGCGAAGCTTATCATAAATGATGCGGTTTTTGATAAGGCTCCCCTTATTAGTGATTTTGCTAAAAGGGTTTGTGTTTTATTTTTTAAAATTGTCTATTTTGAATTACTTTTCTGCTTTTATTATAATATTCAACCATTCTTCACTTTTAATTTTTTCCAGTTTAATATTGTCTAATTTCAAATTCATTCTTAGTGGGTTATTAGAAAAAAAGATTCTTATCCGATTTTCCCATTTTAATTCTTCACAATTACTTCCATGTCTCTTTATATATATATTGATTCTCACCATATCTTTACATTCTTTATCCAAATAAAAGATTAGGCATTCGAAATATTTAAAGTCTACTCCATCTAAACTAGCACCAAATAAATATATATTCACTTCTTTTTCATTAATATTGATGTGTCTTTTTAGTATTTCCTTTTCCTTTACAAGCCCTATTGGTATCTTTTCACTATTTGGTATTTTTGTGGAAATACCGAAGGTTTTTTTAATTTTATTACTATTCGGAACGTATATATCATTAAAGTCCATGTAGGGTAGTCCATTATCGTCTAAATGTAATTGAACAACTTTACTTTTCGTCATATCATAAATTTGTTCAATCAAATTTGTGTAATTAAGTGACAAAACAATAAATTCATTTTCTTCAATAATTTTTTTGAAATTCGGTTCAATCAGTTCTTCTTTGTATTTCACAGACTTTTCATCGATATCTTCGTACCAATTTTTCACTATAGTCAAAAATGTTTCTATTTCGTGTTTAACAAGATTAGGTTCAACTTTTTCTAAGTTACCCCATTCTTTATTAATACTTTCTGTCGTATTTATTTTATTGAAGAGTTGTTGATTTTCACTTTCAATATTACTTCTTAAGAGTTTGAAACTATTTATACCCCTTAAGGTTGGAACTTTATAAAAATGACTTGAATCAAAACCGTTACCAATAATTAAAATATTATTCATATAATCGTCCTTTAACTACTAAACTTTAAATAGTACATACTTCCTTAATTAACTAAATAATAATCGAAAATATTAAATATAGCTAATCAAATTTTTCTTAAATATCTTAAAATTATCCCTTTCTACCTTTTTCTTTGTTATATTTAGAAGGAGAATACTTTTAAGGTGGAATTATTGATTATGGCGACAATTGGATTTGAAGAAAAATTATGGCATGCAGCAGATAAATTACGTGGCAGTATGGATGCAGCAGAATATAAAAATGTAGCGTTAGGTATTATATTTTTGAAATATGTATCTGATTCGTTTGAGGAAAAATATGAAGAATTGAAAAATGATGAATATGCAGACGAAGAAGATAAAGATGAGTATTTAGCAGAGAATATTTTCTGGGTTCCTAAAGAAGCACGTTGGCAATACATAAATGACAATTCTAAGAAACCAGAAATTGGTCAAATTATAGATAAAGCGATGATAGCAATTGAAAGAGAGAATGAGTCTTTAAAAGGCGTGTTACCTAAAGATTATGCACGACCTGCTTTAGACAAGGAAAAATTAGGAGATATTATTGATTTATTTACTTTCAAAGTCGGAGACACTGAAAGTAAAAAGCAAGATGTCTTGGGGCGTGTTTATGAATACTTTATCGCAAAATTCGCAAGCGCTGAGGGTAAGAATGCTGGGGAATTCTACACACCAGCTTCAATAGTTAAATTGCTTGTTGAAATGATTGAACCTTATCAAGGTAGAATTTATGATCCTTGTTGTGGGTCAGGCGGAATGTTTGTACAGAGTGAATATTTTATCGAACGTCATCAAGGTCGTATAGATGATATTGCTGTTTATGGTCAAGAATCTAATCCGACAACTTGGAAATTAGCAAAAATGAATTTGGCTATTCGAGGTATAGATAATGATTTAGGTGATCATCATGCAGACACATTTCATAATGATTTACATAAAGATTTGAAAGCTGATTTTATATTGGCTAATCCTCCATTCAATGCAAGTGATTGGGGACAAGAAAAATTATTAGATGATTACCGCTGGAAATTTGGAATTCCTCCAAAAGGCAACGCCAACTATGCATGGATTGAACATATGATTTCTAAACTTGCACCAAGTGGTACTGCAGGATTTGTATTAGCGAATGGTTCAATGTCTACAAGTGGTAAAGATGAATTAGAAATACGTAAAAACTTAATTGAACAAGACTTAGTTGAATGTATAGTCACTTTACCAGGACAATTATTCTATTCTACACCTATCCCTGTATGTCTATGGTTCCTGTCAAAAAACAAATCTAAAAACGGTAAAAATGAGCGACGTGGAGAAGTACTATTTATAGATGCTAGAAATATAGGAAGCTTGGTATCAAGAACATTAAAAGAATTCTCAGATGATGAAATAAAAGATATAGCAAATGTCTATCACTCATGGCGTGGTACAAACGATAATCAATATGAAGACAAAGTAGGTTTCTGTAAAGTAGCAAAGACAGAAGAAATAAAAGATAACGAATATATCTTAACACCAGGGCGTTATGTAGGATTAGCAGAAGTAGAAGAAGATTCAGAACCATTTGAACAGAAAATGGAAAGAATCACAGCAGATTTAAGTGAACAATTTGCGAAATCAAAAGAACTCGAAGACCAAATCCGAAAATCATTGGAGGGGTTAGGATATGGAGTTTAAAAAATTTAAAATCAAAAATGTTGCCAGTTTAGTCACTGATTATGTGGCTAACGGTAGTTTTAAATCTCTTAAAGAGAATGTTTTTGTAAATGAACAACCTGATTTCGCTGTTTTAATAAGATTAGTCGATTATAATAACAATTTTAATGGTCCATTTAAGTATATTGATGAAAAGAGTTATAATTTTTTGAGTAAAACAAAATTATTTGGTGGTGAAATAATAATTAGTAATGTTGGCGCTAATGCAGGAACTGTATTTAAAGCTCCATTACTTAAGTGTAATATGACTCTTGCCCCAAATTCTATTTTGGTTAAATTTAATGGTGATAATGATTACTTTTACTATTACCTCAAAAGCAAACTTGGTCAACATAAGTTAAAAAGTATATTGTCAGGTAGTGCTCAACCTAAATTTAATAAAACGGACTTCAAAAATTTAGAAATTGAAGTACCTGATGAGTATAATCAACATAAAATAGGTAAATCACTAAAAATAATAGATTCTAAAATTGAAATAAATAAAAAAATCATAGCAAATCTTGAAGAACTTTCACAAACACTATTCAAACGTTGGTTTGTTGATTTTGAATTCCCTGATGAAAATGGTAACCCATACAAATCAAGTGGCGGAGAGATGGTTGATAGTGAATTAGGGAAGATACCAAAAGGATGGGAATGTGTATATTTAAAAGACATAGTACATCACAAAAAAGATACATTTAACCCTAAAAAAAGTAATGAATCAGAGGTGAAACATTTCAGTTTACCAGCATTTGATAGTGGACAGTATCCTACCATTGATAATGTAACTGATATTAAAAGTAACAAGTGGATAATAGATGAGAATTGTATTTTGTTTTCTAAGATGAACCCCACAACTAGAAGAATATGGGTAACTTCATATAACGAAAATTTTCTAAACGTTGCTTCATCAGAATTTGTAGTTCTTAAAAGCGATAATAGTTATAGAAATGCTTTTATTTATAACATATGTATTTCTGACAAATTTAATGAATATTTGGTTTCAAATACTACTGGTTCAACTAATAGTAGGCAAAGAGTTAAGCCAGATATAGCAGTCCAATACAGGTTTGCATATAATGAAGAAGTTTCATATTTATTAAGTGAAAAAATTGAACCATATATTGAAAAAATTAAAATAATTAGAGAACAAAACCAAAATTTAACCCAACTCCGTGACACATTACTACCTAAATTAATGTCAGGTGAAATTGAGATACCTGATGACATTGAGGTGATGGAAGATGAGCTTTCAATTTAGTGAAGATGATTTAGAACAGGTGGCATTGAAGTGGTTTGAGGGCCTTGGCTATTCTGTCAAAAATGGTCGAGATAGTAGTGAAAATGGAATTATGAATGAACGGGAGAGCAACAAAGATGTTGTGCTTGATAATCGTTTGGAAGCGGCTTTAAGACGTATTAATCCTGAATTAAACGATAATGCGATTGAACAGGCTATACGTGAAATTTCTATTGAGAAGTCTCCTAGTTTATTAGAGAATAACCGTTCTTTTCATGAAATGATTACAAATGGTATTGAGGTTGAACACTATAATGATGATGGTGAAACGATTAATGATTTGGTGTATGTATTCGACTTTGATAACCCGGGAAATAATGATTTCTTAGCGGTTAATCAATTAACTGTGGTGAATGGAGATTATAAAAAGCGACCTGATATTGTGTTATTCATAAATGGATTACCGGTAGTGGTCATTGAACTGAAAAATTCTACAAATGAATCTGTTGGTATTGAAGACGGATATCATCAGTTAGAAACTTATAAAATGAGAATTCCACAACTATTTAATCACAATGCAATATTAGTGACGAGTGATGGTGTTAATACAAAAGCTGGTTCTTTAACTGCTGATTATGATCGTTTTATGACTTGGCGTACTAAAGATGGAAAAACTGAAGATTCATCAACGTTTCGTAGTTTAGATATATTAATTCACGGTATGTTAAATAAAGAAGTACTATTAGATTTAATACGTCATTTTGTTTTATTCCAAGATGACGGTAAAGGACACATAGTTAAAATATTAGCTGCATACCATCAATACTATGCAGTGAATAAAGCTGTTGATCGTGCTATGGAAGCAACATCTGAACATGGTGATGGTAAGGGTGGCGTTATTTGGCACACACAAGGTTCTGGTAAGAGTTTGACAATGGTTTTCTTCTCAGGAAAGTTAATTCAAAAATTAAATAATCCAACATTAGTGGTCGTAACAGACCGTAATGACTTAGACAATCAATTGTATGGTACTTTTGTTAAGTCCAAAGGACGCTCAGGTAAAGGATTACTAAGACAGACACCTAAACAAGCTGAATCACGAAAAGAATTGAAAGAGCTATTATCTGTAGAATCAGGTGGTATCGTATTTACAACTATGCAGAAATTCGAACCTGAAGAAGGACAAGCGACAATGGATGCTTTAACAGAACGTAAAAATGTAGTGGTTATGGCAGACGAAGCACACCGCACACAATATGGTTTCAAAGCAACTTACGATGAAAAAGGTGAAGGTATTAAATATGGATATGCAAAATATTTAAGAGATGCTCTACCTAACGCTTCGTTCGTTGGTTTTACTGGAACACCTGTATCTTCGACAGATAAAAATACGCAAATGGTATTTGGAAATTATATTGATGTATATGATATGACACAATCTGTAGAAGACGGTAGTACGGTTAAAATATACTATGAAAGTCGTATTATTCCATTAAATTTACCAACCGATTTAGATATTGATGAAGCATATGATGCCATTACTTCTGACCAAGAAGAAGATACTAAATCTCGATTGAAATCTAAGTGGTCACGTATAGAAGCTCTATCTGGTGCTGAACAACGTGTACATGCTTTAGCGACTGACATTATTAATCACTTTGAAACAAGACAAAAGGCAATGAAGGGTAAAGGTATGATTGTCACAATGAGTCGTCGTATTGCCGTTGATTTATATGATGAAATTGTAAGACTTAAACCTGAATGGCATTCTGATGATGATGACAAAGGTGTTATCAAAGTCGTTATGACAGGTTCATCTAGTGATCCGCAAAACTTCCAAAAACATATAGGTCCGAAAAAGCGAAGAAACCTTTTAGAGAATCGTATGAAAGATGTTAATGATGAATTGCAACTCGTAATTGTGCGAGACATGTGGTTAACAGGATTTGATGTACCTTCAATGCATACAATGTACATAGATAAACCGATGAAGGGTCATAATTTAATGCAAGCTATTGCACGTGTTAATAGAGTATTTAAAGATAAACCGGGCGGATTAATCGTTGACTATGTAGGTATTGCTGAAAGTCTGAAGGAAGCACTAAAAGAGTATACGGACTCTGATAGAGAACAAACAGGTATAGATACAGAAAAAGCGCTAGAACTAATGTTAATGAAATACGATATCATTCAAGATATGCTGTATAATCACGACTATTCTGATTTTGAGTCAGAAGATCAATTAAATCGCTATAATGCAATCTCAAACACAATGGATTATATCATTGGATTAGGTGAGAAAGAAAGAGAGCGATTTATAAATACAGTGACAGAGCTTTCTAAAGCATTTGCATTATGTGCAACAGAGGAAGCTGCTCAAGAACTGAACAGTGAAATTGCATTTTTAAAAGCAGTAAAATCTGGACTTGTTAAATTATTAGCACCACCTAGTAATGGAAGTGAGCGTAAAAAGACACCTGCTGAAATAGAAGCAGAAATAAATCAATTGATTTCAAAGTCAGTTGTAACTGAAGAAGTTGTAGATATTTATCAAACACTCGGAATTGAAAATCCAGATATCTCAATCTTGTCAGATGATTTCTTAAAAGATGTAGAAGGATTACAGCAAAAAAATGTTGCAGTTGAGTTGTTAAACAAATTACTTAAAGGACAAGTTAAGTCATTAATGAAAACAAATGCTACAGTATCTAAAAGATTTTCTGAGATGCTAAGTAAATCAATACAAAAATACAACAATCGTTCTATAGAAGCTTCAAAAGTCATAGAAGAATTGATTCAAATGGCGAAAGAAATAAATCAAGAAAAACAACGAGGAAAAGACTTAGGTCTGAGCACGGAGGAAATTGCTTTTTATGATGCATTAGCCTCTCATGAAACTGCAAAAGAAGCAATGGGGGATAAAGAATTACGAGCTATTGCACATGAATTAACAAAAACGGTCAAGAATAATATGAGTGTAGACTGGTCAAAACGTGAGAGCGCAAAGGCTAAAATGAGAGTCCAAGTAAGACGACTATTAAAGAAATATGGTTACCCACCTGATCTTCAAAAAATGGCTGTAGAACAAGTTGTAGAACAAGCAGAACTAATGGCCAGCCAACAATAAAAATAAATTAATCATAGCATCCCTCATCGCAAAGTGAAGGATGCTCTTATTTTATTAAATAATGTGTTTTCATTTTGATAAGTAGTCATTAATAATTGTCTGTAAATCATTATTAAGTACCGTTGTTATAGAATCATCATTCATAAAATCTTCATATATTTTATGGAGTATTTCTTCATCTTCAATTGCTGTGAAATGATATACTAGCCCTTTTACTATTGATACATAATTATGCTTTGCTAAGAAGGTACCAACTGTTCGCCAGTCTGATTGTTTGGTTTCATGGTTCATAGATAATCCTCCTTTTATTTCAATGTCCATTTTTGACGTGCTTTAGGGTTCAGTGGATGCATGATTTCATTTGTTGCTGGGTTTATGAGCTTTTTGACTTTCTTTTTATGAGGTTTTAACATTTCCATCACCTGTGATACACGTTCTATAACAACTGGTCGCTTAGCATAGGCGCCATAAGCTAGAATCACTGTTTCACTTTCACTTATCGCTTTCATCAAGTGAATGTCGGTGTGTTCATCGTATGGCTCGTTGATATGTTTGAGATTTTCTGGACTTTTAATATTAGAGAATAGATTTACAAGATATACAGCACCGTATCGTTCTGAATTCGCTAATTGATTGAGGATAAGAACCGTAGTAAGATCGAGTGATAATACACCATCTAAATGAGGATACATCGTTATCACAGTACAAGCCGGTTTCTTTTCATCCCATGTTTTCTTGAGTAAGTAGCGGTGTTTTTTATCACTACTGAATATAGCTTCTGTGTGTATTGTGCTTTTAATTGTATTCATATATCATCATTTCCTTTAGTATTCTTCTGGTAAAAGCATCACATAATAAAAAACGTCTACATCATCTTCTCGGATGACGTAGACTTTCTTAGGTAATGCATTTTGATTTTTTATATAGTTTGTATAGTGATATTCCAATTTGTATGCGGGTTGTTCTTGTTCATGTGTGATTGAGAGTATATTTTCATCTTCTTGTAGTTTAAAAATGTGTAGGTAATCTGTATTAAGTTGATTGTCTCGATCTTTTACCATATTCCAAAGTAGGATTTGAAGGTCTAGAGATAGTTGTTTACTAATGCCTTTTGTGATGTATCGATTGATTTTCATACTATTTTCCTCCATTTTGCTTTTCTTTCATGATGTCAATTACTTCGTTAATAACTGTAACAGATAGTTGAGCGATCTTGATCCAGTTCATATTATTCTCCTCCTTTTTGTAATAGATGACGTTCATCGATAATTGTATTTTTAGTATCTGTGAGGTATAGAAAGTCCATATCAAAATGATCCAGATAACCAATACTGATGAGT
>NZ_JAESMI010000088.1:0-8798 GCF_017893095.1 Staphylococcus sp. GDX8P80P
GAGTGGGACATAAATAATATAATCATGCTATTTTGCAAATTCGCAGTAGCTGACTGAACTGAGAAGGCGCTTAAATCAAGCTATTCTCAGTTCTAGTCATCCTTGCGGGCGGGGGGCCCCAACAAAGAGAATTTCATCAAGAAATTCTACAAGCAAAGTAAGCTGGGAGTGGACGAATTTAAAAGAATTCTGTCCCACTCCCTTCTTTATACAATGAGAGTAACTGTCAATATCAGTCGACAGTTACTCCCTTATTTATTTTATGCGTTTTAATTAATGTGGATCTACCATATCTTCAGGTTTAATCCATTCCTTAAATTGTTCTTCTGTAACATGTCCAGATTGGATAGCAGATTCTTTTAAAGTTAATCCTTCTTTATGTGCTTTTTTAGCAATTTGAGCAGCTTTTTCATAACCAATATGAGGATTTAAAGCAGTTACTAACATTAATGATTGATTTAAATAATTATTAATATTTTCTTCAATTGGTTCAATGCCTACCGCACAGTTATCATTGAATGTTTGCATACCATCAGCTAGTAAATAGATTGACTGTAATGTGTTATGAAGTATCACTGGTTTAAATACATTCAGTTCAAAGTTACCTTGTGAGCTTGCAATACCTACTGTTGTATCATTGCCCATAACTTGAACTGCAACCATTGTAAGCATTTCGCATTGTGTCGGATTTACTTTACCAGGCATAATTGATGATCCTGGTTCATTTTCAGGAATTGAAATTTCTGCAAGTCCCGCTCTCGGACCAGACGCTAACCATCTAATATCATTTGCGATTTTCATCAAGTCTGCTGCTAACGCTTTTAACGTACCATGTAATTGAACAACTTCATCATGTGATGTCAATGCATGGAATTTATTGTCAGATGATACAAAGTTATATCCAGTATTATCTGAGATAAATTTAGCAACCTTATTACCAAATTCTGGATGCGCATTAATACCTGTACCAACAGCAGTTCCACCGATAGCTAAGCTTAAGATATGTTTTTTTGATTCTGCTAGTAATTCTTCACATTTATCTAACATATAACGCCAGCCACTGATTTCTTGTCCTAATTTAATTGGTGTCGCATCTTGTAAATGTGTTCTACCAATCTTAATAATTGATTGATACTTATCCTCTTTTTCTTTAAAAGTATCACGAAGATGTTTTAAAGCGGGTTCAAGTTTTGTTTCAACTTCATGATATAACGCAACATGCATTGCTGTTGGGAATGTATCATTTGAACTTTGAGATTTATTCACATCATCATTAGGATGAATTGATTCGTCAATACCTTGCTCTTTTAAATATTTATTTGCTACAAAGCTAACAACTTCATTAACGTTCATATTACTTTGAGTACCGCTTCCTGTTTGCCAAACAACAAGTGGGAAATGTTCATCTAATTCCCCTTTTAAGATTAAATCACAAGCGTAAACGATGGCATCTTTTTTAGCATCACTTAATTTTCCTAATTCATGATTGGCTAATGCTGCACCTCTTTTTAATTGGGCAAATCCATAAACCACTTCAATTGGCATACGTTCTTTACCTACTGGAAAGTTTCGTTTACTTCTCTCCGTTTGAGCACCCCAATATTTATCTTCAGGTACTTCAATTTCTCCGAATGTATCGTGTTCAATTCTTACTGACATGCGAAAATCTCCCCTTATACAATTATTTAACCATAGTATAGCATTATTTAAATTAAAGGGGCAACGCATTATTAAAGCGGTTTCAAAAAATTAAATTCAAGCTCAAAATAAAAATAACGGTTAGAATATGGATGCATTATTCTAATCGTTATTTTTGATATACTATTCAATTATTCTTCACCGAAGTAACCTTATTCATGCTCGCTATAATCATATTTAACTTTAACTGCTTTAATAACTGCTAAAGCGCTTAAAATATATAACACCACACTAATGATCAATGTAAAAGGACTTAATTGAATTAGAAAGCCTATAAATCCCGTGAGTTGTGCATAAAAATCATTTAATGAATACATTAAAATACCAGTTATTAAAATACAACATAACACACTTATGAATACACCTGTTTGATTACTTTTGATGAAAGGTTGCGCACTTATATTTTCAATTAAACCGTTGGATAAGTTTAATTGCAATTTAATAATTTTAAACAATATAGGTAGATAAAGTGCACCAAATGCGATTGGGAATCCTTTAATTGAAAGTAAACTAATCAAAATAGTGGCAATCGTTAGTGGAAGCCAATATTTATGTAACATTTTACGCTCTCCTTATATTTAATGATTGAAGTATATTTTACCATATTTCATAATGCATTAAATTGTATTCAGCCATTAAACTAGTAAAAATTTACATTTACTTAGTATGCTTGTTTCCTAAAAAAATAAACTCGAGACATCTTTAAAGGTCTCAAGTTTATATGAATCAAAAGTATTCGTTTTAAAGCTATCATCTATTCATGCGATTGATTTAATTTGTCCTCATCATTTTCTTCAGAAATTTGTTCCATCTCTTTGCCTAAGGTTTTTAAATCATCTAAATCTTGCACCATCGCATTTTCTTCTTCACGATAATTTAGTTCCGAATCTTTATTTTCAGTCATTTGTCAAACCTCACTTTTAAATTTAAGCAAATCTAGCAGTGAAATATTCTTTAACATCTTCAGGTAGAACTTCAGCAGCCGCTCTATCTAACACTACTGTTACCATTCTATGTGCTTTAAGATCAGAAGGTTCAAAGCTTGATTTACCATTTTCTTCATAAAGTTTTTTAACAACTTCACGTTTATTTGCACCAGTCACAACTAATACAACTTCACGTGATTTTAATAAACCTTGTCTTACGTTTACATTTAAACTACCCGCTTCATCAATAGATGTAACTTGTAGAATTAATTTTCCTTTATTCTCTTTCGTTTTGATTTTATCATCAATTAAAGACTCCGCATCATCATCAAAATTAATTGGATAAATTTGGCTAGCAGGTACGCCTAACGCCTCATAATATGAACGATTATCATCATAATCCAAAATATTTATTTGACTAAAATCGACTGCATGATGATCAACATCTTTCTTTAGTTCATCTAATACTGGTGCCGCATCTTTAGTTAAATGAATGCCAGCAATCGTTGTAGGATTGTTATTAAATTGCTTTCTAATGATATCTGCTGTGTATTCAGCTACGTGTTCTACATCATTAAATACTTTAAAGTTCATTGCCATTGTCTTTACACTCCTCTTAGTTCATCAATGTCTTATAAATAACGTATTATTTATTAGAATACCCTTGTAGACATTAAATCAAACTATTTTAAAAATGTTATATTAAATCACTAATAAATATAACATTTTTTAATAAAAAGATGCATTGAATTTCAACTTTCGAATTAACGTTTACGATAAACCAGGAAAGTTTTGTTGTCGTAACGCTTCATAGATTAACAATGCTGCTGTATTAGATAAATTCAATGATCTAATATTCTCACTCATAGGAATTCTTAATGCTGTATCCGCGTATTTCTCTTTAACCCAATCAGGTAATCCAGTTGTTTCCCTACCAAATATAAAATAATAATCTGTATTCTCTTTAGCGAAATTAAAATCGCTATAAGTTTGTTTACCAAATTTAGTTAATAAATAATATTCACCATTTGTAATATCAAAGAAGTCTTCAACACTTTCATGATAGGTAATATTAACGTGTTCCCAATAATCAAGACCAGCTCGTTTTAACATTTTATCATCCGTACTAAACCCTAATGGTTTAATCAAATGCAAATGTGTATTTGTCCCTGCACAAGTACGAGCGATATTACCTGTATTAGCAGGAATTTCTGGTTGAAATAAAACAATATGATTTGTCATTTAAAGTTTCCTCATTTCTAATCCTTTTATCATTTCATTTTGAACTTCTTCAAGTTCATGTTCATAGTTTTCGTCTATGAATTCACGTGCTTCTTCTCCTAGAATTTGGCCAATTGCCCAGTACGCAGTTCCCCTAATCATTGGCCTTGGATCATTTAATGCTACTTCTTTAAGTTCAGGTATAGCGGCAACTTCATTAAAGTGTGCTAATGCAATAATAGCGTTACGTTGAATTGGTTTTTTTCCACGCCAAGCACCTGCTAAATGACCATAAGTTTGTTTGAATTCTTTATTGCTCATTTGTAATAATGGTACTAATCGTGGTTTCAATATCTCAGGTTCTAGTATAATATCATCATGTGTCGTGTTTATTCCTTTATTTTTAGGACAAACTTGTTGACATGTATCACATCCATATAAACGATTACCTATTTTAAATCTATATTCATCTTGTAGGTATCCTTTCGTTTGTGTTAAAAAGCTAATACACTTTTGAGCGTTTAATTGACCGTTTCCAACAAGTGCTCCCGTAGGACACCTATCAACGCATATCGTACAGTCACCACAGCTATCAAGAATTGGATCATCTGGCTCAAATGGTATACTCACTAACATTTCTCCTAAGTAAGTCCAGGTACCTAAATCGGGGTTAATAATAAATCCATTTCGACCTGCAAATCCAAGTCCAGCTCGCTCTGCAACTGCCCTATCGGATAACACGCCAGTATCAACCATACTCTGTATTTCTACTTCGGGCACTTTAGATTGTATAAAATCCGCAAGTTTATCTAAACGCTTTCGCATAATTGAGTGATAATCTTGTCCCCAAGAAGCGCGTGCAAACATCCCGCGACGATCACCTCTAACACTTTTAGGTGCACCTTTAAGTTTATTCGGATATCCAACAGCTATTGCTATAATTGAACGTGCAGTAGGCAAACTTAATTTTGGCTCAGTTCGTAATGCAATATCTGATTCTTCAAACCCTGAAGCATAGCCTTTTGCGTGATAATCTTCTAATTTCTTTTTAAGTTCATCAAATGGATCAGCTGTAGTAAAACCAATGCTATCTATGCCTATTGAATATGCATAATCGATAATTTCTTCTTTAAGCCAATTATAATCCAATACATTTGCCTCCTTAAAAATGATACATATGACATTTTAACACAATCCTCTTAAAGAAATCGTTAATTATTTATGGACTATTTAAGTATCTTTACATTTTAATAGGAGTCTGAAACGTATATGTCTCAGACTCCTTAATCAGTCATTATTATTTCTATAGTACTCTAGATAAAAAGTTTTGTGTTCTTTTATGCTTCGGTGACTGAAATAGTTGTTGAGGTGAACCTTCTTCTACAACGTATCCATCAGCCATAAAAATAACTTTATCACTTACATCTCTCGCAAATCCCATTTCATGAGTCACAACAACCATTGTCATACCCTCTTTAGCTAGATCTTTCATGACATTGAGCACATCGTATACAACTTCGGGATCTAATGCAGATGTAGGTTCATCAAATAATATGATCTCTGGATGCATAGCCAATGCCCTAGCTATCGCAACTCTTTGCTTTTGCCCGCCGGATAATTGTGAAGGATAAACATCAGCTTTATCTTCAAGTCCCACTTTTTTAAGTAATGCAAGTGCCTCTTGTTTCAATTGATTTAAATCGTTCATATTTAGTAACTTAGGTGCCAAAACGATGTTATCCAAGACTGTTTTATGTGGAAATAAATTAAAATTTTGGAATACCATTCCCATCTTTTGACGTAATTTATTTAAATTATTATTCTGATGGGTCAGTTCAGTTCCCTCAAAAATAACCTTTCCGCTAGTTGGTGTCTCTAACAAATTTATACATCTTAGCAGCGTACTTTTACCACTTCCAGATGGTCCGATGATGGCTAAAACTTCACCTATATTTATTTCCAAATTAATATCTTTAAGTACTTCATTTTTATCAAATTTTTTAGTTAAATTTTCTATTTTAATCACTTGCTTTCATTCTCCCTTCAATTAAACTCATAACGCTTGATAATGAGAAAGTTAATATAAAGTACATACATGCAGCTATGATTAATGGTGTGAAAGGATCAAATGATATACCTTGTACAACTTGAGCGTTGAACATAATTTCACCAACACCAATTGTAGATATAATAGATGATTCTTTTATTAAAGTTACAAATTCGTTTCCTAAAGCTGGTAATATATTTTTAAATGCTTGAGGTAATACAATATGAATCATTGTTTTTGAATAATTTAAACCTAAGCATTGCGCAGCTTCAGTTTGACCTTTATCAACGGCATTAATTCCAGCTCTTATTATTTCTGCAATATAGGCAGAAGAGTTTATGACTAATGCAATCGTTCCACAAATAAGTGCAGAAATATCTAACCCTAAGAGTGCAGTTGTTCCAAAAAAGACTATAAACACTTGCACTAACATTGGTGTTCCTCTCAAAAATGCGATGTAAATTGACGCTGGCCATGAAAGAATTTTAAATTTACTAAGTTTTGCAAGTGCAATAAATGATCCAATAATCGCTCCACAAATTACACCGATTAAAGAGATAAGTACAGTATTTTGCAATCCTTTAACGAAGAAAGTACCATACTTTTGAATAAAACTACCATCGTCAACCATTTGTTCTGAAGCTATATTCATATATTTATTGATTAAATTTTGATCTTTAACATTTTTGATTGACTCATTTAGATGTTGTAATAAAATAGGTGAGTCTTTAGGTAAAGCAATGACTGTAGGTTTTTTCTCCTCATTAAATGAAACATTGGCAATTTTTAAATCTTTATTTTGCTTAGCGTAGGCTTCAGCTACTGGCTTTTCAATAACTAATCCATCAATTTTTTTACTTTTCAAAGCTAAAATTGCATCTGGTAAACGATTAAGTGAACTTAATTGTGCATTTTCTATTTCTTGCTGCGCAATTTTTTCTTGCTCACTGCCTTTTTGAGCGCCTATTCTTTTATTTTTAAAATCATTTAACGTATGGAATGCATCACTATTATTTTCTCTAATTAACATTACATTACCTGTTTCCATGTATGGTTCTGAAAAATCTACTTCTTTTTTCCTTTCAGGTGTAGACGTCATACCAGATATAATAATGTCTATTTTTCCAGTTTTTAAAGCGCCAAGTAGACTATCAAATTGCATATTAATAATTTTTAATTTTAAATGATTATCTTTTGCAATTTTTTTAGCTAATTCAATATCTACACCCACATATTCTGTCTTACCATTTTTTGTTTTTTCAAATTCCAGTGGTGCATAATCGGCTGATAGTCCTACTCTTAATTCACCTCTTTCTTTAATTTTATTCCAAGTTGCATCTTCATCAGCTAATACCATTGGTTGTATGTATATCAATGTCAAACTAATTAAGATTGCTATAGTTAGTACTTTAGTAATTATTTTCATAAGCAACCTCCTTTAATTAATTCATTATTATACATATAAACGTATTAATATACAATAGTGTATTTAAAAAAAAGAGTTAGACAGAATTCTTTTAAATTCATTGTCCAACTCCCAGCTTGCTTAGCTTGTAGAATGTCTTTATAAAATTTTTTATTGTCAACACGCAAGGATGACTATACTGAAACACACATTTTTAATGTCTTAACACTTCAGTCACCTACTGCGAATTTGTATTATAACTTAAATATTATATATATTCCTGGCTCTTAAATAAGCTTTATTGCTTAGGTATTTCAAACTTATAAATGCCATCATGATAACTAGGAATTAATTTTTTGCATATTTCATGAATAATAAATGCACTCACAAATGGAATTACCAAGTAACCAAAAATAAGCAAAATAATATTCATTGTTGCATCACCAGACATTCTATTAAAAGCATTGATTGGTCCAACTAAACCTGTGTATCCAAATCCAGCAGATAAAGGTGTACCTTTAATTCCAATAGCGTATGCTAATATTCCTGATACGATACCATTTAAAGTTAGTGGAACCGCAATGATTAAATGCTTTAAATATACAGGTATCATCATTTTTGCAGCACCAATGAGTAATACAATATTAACACCCATTGAATTAACTCGTATTGATCCAAATATGAAAGTAACACAAGCAGCTACAATTCCCATATTGGCTGCACCACTTCCTAAACCAGTTAAGCTTATAGCTGTGGCAATAGCAACTAATGAAATCGGTGTAACCATCAATAATGAGAACGTTACACTTATCAAAATTGACATAATGAGTGGATTCAAAGCTGTAAATGAATTTACCATATGACCAAGACCTTTAGTTATAGTTTGTACATAAGGTAATGTTAAAAGTCCAATTAAACCACTTGCAACAGGAATTAAGACTGGTAATATAATCATTTCAAGTGATCCTAATTTCCCTTGCAAAAATATATATAGTGCACACGCTATAATGACAACTAAAATAATATTAATAATATCACCGATGCCCTTTAATGCAATACCTTTAGAGGTGAATTGTACCGCTCCAGATCCAAGCATAGCCGCCACACCAACCATACATGAGCCTGCACCATTAAACTTAAATTGATGTGCTGCTAAAACACCGATAATAAATGACATAAATGATTGAATAATAATCACTAAATGGAATACTAATTGAAGTAATGGATGATGATCCATAAATAATTTTAAAAATTCTCCCAACAATGCATTTGGCAATAAAGCAATGACAACTCCAGCCCCTACAGCATTGAGAATATTACTAAAAAAATACTTTAAACTTATGCGTTGTTTACTCATAGTAGCCTCCGATTTTAAACATTAGCTTTATATTAGTACAATCTACCGTGTTTAACAATATGAACAAAAGTCAAGTCCAGACTCCTGTGTAAAATGCTATACAATGTTTTTACCATTTCTACTTATCAAAATTGATGTATTTTC
>NZ_JAESMI010000089.1:0-12415 GCF_017893095.1 Staphylococcus sp. GDX8P80P
AATATGAAAATTTACAAATAAAGCAAGCTGGGGTTGATGAACTTAAGTGTTTACACACTTAAGTAAGTAGTTCTAATGATTAAAATCAAAGAACTACTTTAGAGCCTTTCCCACAGGAAAGCGTCGCAACTATAATGAGTGAATATTCATCTAAGAATTTCTTTAGAAGACTACAGGCTGAAGCTGTCGCATAAGAAGGGCCCCAACACAGAGAAACTGAGTTAATCAGTTTCTACAAGCAAAGCACGTTGGGCAAGCGAGCCAACAATACGAAGTATTGTAAATAAAGAAGCCAGTAAATGAATTTCTTAAAACTCATTTACTGGCTGTTTCTCTAGGAATGATGTCCCAGACTCGTTTTATAATTAAATAATTCTATTTTTTCTTTTTAGTTAGTTTAAATAGGGTTTGTTGAGCTATTTGATTAGCTTCTTTATTTTGCTCTCTAGGGATCCATTTAACAAATAACAAGTCAAAACTTTGTTCAAGTATTTCTAAATTTTCAAAATAGGGCTTAAATCTAGCATTCTTTACGAATCCTTGATTGACACTATCTTCTATTAACTTTGAATCAGTATATAATAGCGCATTAACAACATTTAGCTCACGAGCATGTTCAAGTGCATATATTAGAGTTGCCCATTCTGCACTATGATTATCTAATTCACCTAAGTCATGTGAATATACATATCTTTTATCTTCTTCCTTAATAACTATTCCAGAGGCACTTCTCCCAGGATTACCTTTAGTCGCTGCATCAAAGTAAATTTTTGCCATATAAATTTTACACCTTTTTAAATTAATTAATTACTTTAATTTTATCAAAGTATGAAATATGAAAATAGGGAATGGCAAGAATTCACTAAGAACGCTTTTCCACTCCCTTAAAAAATTTTAATAACCTTCATCTAATTTATGAATTCGACCTTTACGATACATTGATTTAGCTACATAACCAAATGGTACGTTGAAAATTGTCGAAATTAGTTTTAATAAATACGTTGTTATAAATATTTCAAATACAACCATATTTGGTAAAGTACCTGCAAAAGCAATTGTTACGAACAGTGCTGTATCAATAATTGAACTTAACATTGTGCTTCCGTATGCACGAATGATAAACGTCTTATCTGAACTAAATATTTTCTTAATAGCAGAAAAGATGAATACATCAACATGTTGTCCAATTATATACGCAATAATTGAACCTAATGCAATCCTAGGCACCAAATCAAAAATCGTTGAGAGTGATTTTTGAGCCATATCCTCAGGTGCTGGTATAAAATGAAGAGACATTTGCATCACAATGATCATGACCAACGTGGATGAAAAGCCTAACCACACAGCTCTTTTAGCAACTTTGCGCCCATATATATCATTTAAAATATCTGTTGCTAAATAAATTGACGCAAACATCACATTACCTAAAGTAGCAGATATACCAAAAATATGAACTGTTTTGATTACTTGAATATTAGCAATAATAGTTCCAATTGCAACCCAGGCAATTAAACCTTGTTTGCCAAAACATCGGAACATTACCACCATTAAAATAAATGTAACAAGAAACGATGCTACACCAAAAATCTCATTATACATAAAAATCCTCCTAAATTTTGATGATGCGGGTGTTTAGAAACCGCAAAAACAACTTATTCATTTTATAGCAATTTATTGGCAATTGCAATAACCATAATCACATACATAATCATTTATCAATTAGTAAATCGATTATTTCAAAATAACTCCAAATTAAGTTATACTTGTTCCATGCTTATAATAAAGTAATACTGTGCTTAAGGAGTGACGGTTATACTTACACATTCCGAAAAAAATGCAATTGATAAAATTGATGAATTAATGAACACTTATTGTGATAAATGCTTACTAAAAACACATATAAGAAAAACAGAAGGTAAAACACAGGCACATCATTTTTGTATTTCCGAGTGTTCAATTGGTAAACAAATCAAACAATTAGGAAATGAACTTCAATAGGAGGTAAGGACTATGCATATCGTTTCAATCGAAGAAACACCAAATCATAACACTATGAAGATTAATTTAAGTGAAAAGAGAGAAGATAATAAATCTAATACATTTACTTCTGCACAAGAAGGACAACCAGATTTTATAAATAACTTATTCGAAATTGACGGGGTAAAATCAATATTTTATGTTATGGATTTTATTTCTGTAGATAAAGAAGCCAATGCAGATTGGAATAATGTACTACCACAAATTCAATCTACTTTTGAATAAAGCATTATAAGGGGACATGTAGTTATGGAAATTGTACGAGTAGAGCCAACACCAAGTCCTAATACAATGAAAATCGTCTTGTCTGAAAAGAGGGAAGACAATAAATCTAATACATTTACACAAATAGATGAGCATCAACCTCAATTTATTAATGATTTATTAGCAATCGATGATGTCAAATCTATTTTCTACGTAATGGACTTCTTAGCTATCGATAAGCAACCGAAATCTGATTGGGAAGTGGTCTTACCTCAAATCACTTCAACATTAAATAACGAATCATCGATTGATAGTGCTCAACAGCCAGATGAACATTATGGTGAAATTAAAGCTGAGGCACTTATGTTTAAAGGCATCCCTTATCAAATTAAATTGAGTACCGCTTCAGAAGAACGTCGCGAACAATTGCCAAACCATTTCGTTGATAGAATGTTAAAGACACAAAAAGACGGTGACAATGTTGTATTCTTACGTAAGTGGGAAGATCTTGGTATTAGATATGGTGAATTAGATGACGTTATGAATGAAGTCTATGAAGAAATTATTGCACTATACCCAACTGAAAGGTTAGACGCGCTCGTTCAAACTGCATTAGAGACAGATGTTGTAGTACCACAACAACAGTATCATCATGTTACTGTTAACGAATTTAAAGCAGCGTCTGATTGGAAAGATAAATTAAGAATGCTTAAAGCATTTCCATCACCAACAGTCGAAGATATAGACTTATTAGACTTAGCCTTACAAGAAGAAAAGGCACCATTAAGACGACAAGCCATTGTATTAATCGGCATGATTGAAGATAAGGAAATCCTTACATATTTATATAAAGGCTTACATGATAAAAGTCCAGCAGTTAGACGCACCGCTGGAGATTGTTTAAGTGATTTAGGGTTTAAAGAGGCATTACCAGAAATGGAACAAGCTTTAAATGACCCACAAAAAATAGTCCGTTGGAGAGCGGCAATGTTTTTATTTGATGAAGGTGGGCCAGAACAGTTACCAAGTTTAAAATCACACGCCGATGATCCTGCCTATGAAGTTAAACTTCAAATAGAAATGGCAATTTCTAGAATTGAAAAAGGCGATGTAGCGTTAGGCTCTGTATGGAAACAAATTGCAAATCGCAATAAGTCATAAATTTCAAGAAAAACTAAAATAGGAGTGGAAATAATGAATCCTTATGAACAATACATGAAAGAATTAGCTCAACAAATGCGAGCTGAACTTACTGAAAATGGTTTTAAAAGTTTAGAAACAAGTGAAGATGTATCAAATTATATGAATAATGTTAATGAAGAAGATACAACATTTGTAGTAATTAACTCTACATGTGGCTGTGCTGCTGGTTTAGCTAGACCCGCAGCTGTTGCAGTAGCTGAACAAAATGATAAAAAACCGACAAACAAAATCACAGTATTTGCTGGTCAAGACAAAGAAGCAACACAAACAATGCGTGACTACATCCAACAAGTGCCTTCTAGTCCATCATATGCATTATTCAAAGGGACAGAATTAAAGCATTTTATTCCTAGAGAGCATATTGAAGGCCGAGACATTCAAGATATCTGTATGGATATTAAAGATGCATTTGATGAAAATTGTTAAGAAACCTATTTGAGTTTTTAGTGAATCTTTAATGAATACGAATTCATTAAAGATTCACTTACCTATCCCAAATATAAAATTAATAGTTAATTTTATATTTGGGATTTTTTTATTTTAATTTTATAAGTACGTATTATCTAGTATAATAAACAGTAATATAAACAATTCTAGGAGATGAACAAGATGTTAAATTCATTTGATTCAGCCTACCATGCTCTATGTGAAGAAATATTGGAAATTGGCAATCAACGTGATGATCGTACGCATACAGGTACTATATCTAAGTTTGGTCATCAATTACGTTTTGATTTGACCAAAGGTTTTCCATTACTTACAACGAAGAAAGTATCGTTTAAACTTATAGCTACTGAATTACTATGGTTTATTAAAGGCGATACAAATATACAATATTTATTAAAATATAATAATAATATTTGGAATGAGTGGGCATTTGAGAAATACGTACAATCAAATGATTACCACGGACCTGATATGACTAATTTTGGACATAGGGCGCTCCAAGACGAGGATTTTAATAAACAATACAAAGAAGAAATGTCTAAATTCAAACAACATATATTAAATGACGATGTATTCGCTAAAAAGTACGGAGATTTAGGTAACGTTTATGGTAAACAATGGCGAGATTGGGTAGATAAAGAAGGCAATCATTTCGATCAACTTAAAACAGTAATTGATCAAATAAAGCATAATCCAAATTCTCGACGCCATATTGTTTCAGCATGGAATCCTACAGAAATTGATAGCATGGCCTTGCCACCATGTCATACGATGTTCCAATTCTATGTTCAAGATGGTAAGTTAAGTTGTCAATTGTATCAACGTAGTGCAGATATCTTCTTAGGTGTACCATTTAATATTGCGAGCTATGCATTATTGACACATTTAATAGCAAAAGAATGTAATCTAGATGTAGGAGAATTTGTTCATACATTTGGTGATGCTCATATTTATTCTAATCATATTAAAGCAATTCAAACACAATTATCTAGAGATAGTTTTGAGCCACCAACCCTAAAAATCAATTCTGATGCTTCAATTTTTG
Organism: Staphylococcus sp. GDX8P80P; assembly: GCF_017893095.1. Taxonomy (NCBI): domain Bacteria; kingdom Bacillati; phylum Bacillota; class Bacilli; order Caryophanales; family Staphylococcaceae; genus Staphylococcus; species Staphylococcus sp. GDX8P80P. The sequence goes on from NZ_JAESMI010000089.1 coordinate 4,937, forward strand.
AAATCAATTATGAAGATTTGGAGTTAGTTGGATATAACGCGCATCCTGCTATTAAAGCACCTATAGCAGTGTGATAAACAAAAGTACTAATTTAATCTAAATAAATTATAGATACGGAGGGGAATTATGACTTTATCCATTTTAGTTGCACACGATCAACAACGCGTCATAGGCTATAAGAATGATTTACCATGGCATTTGCCTAATGACCTCAAACACGTTAAAAAACTATCAACTGGAAATACATTGGTAATGGGAAGAAGAACCTTTGAGTCAATTGGTAAACCGCTTCCTAACAGAAGAAATGTCGTATTAACGAGTGATACATCTTTCAACGTCGAAGGTGTAGATGTGATTCATTCTATTGACGATATTTACAACTTAGAAGGTCATATTTTTATCTTTGGCGGCCAATCATTATTTGAAGAAATGATTGATGAAGTAGATGATATGTACATTACGGTAGTCGATGGTAAACACCAAGGTGACACATTCTTCCCACCTTATACATTTGAAGAATGGGAAGTAGAATCATCTGTAGAAGGAGAACTAGATGATAAAAACAGAATTCCACATACATTTCTACACTTAGTACGTAAACATTAAATTAAATTGATTAACCGGAGGCACTTATGACTAAACAAATTATCGTGACTGATTCTACATCAGATTTATCACATGACTATTTAAATCAACATAATATCCACGTTGTACCTTTAAGCTTAACGATTGATGGTAAATCTTTTGTCGATCAAATTGACATTTCATCTGAGGCATATATCCAACGCATTGAAGAAAATGCGGATGTTAAAACAAGTCAACCACCAATCGGTAAATTTATTGAATTATATGAAGAACTTGGTAAAGAAGATGTTGAAATTTTTAGTATTCATATGTCATCAGGTCTAAGTGGAACATATCAAACTGCTCTTCAAGCCAGTGATATGGTCGACACTAAAGTAACCGTGATTGATTCTAAATCCATTTCATATGGACTCGGATACCAAATTCAACGTCTTGTTGAACTCATAAATACTAATCTTTCATCAAATGAAATTGTTGATAAACTTAAAGAACTACAAAAAAACATCAAGCTTTTTGTTGTTATTGGACAGTTAAATCAATTAATCAAAGGTGGACGCATAAGTAAGACTAAAGGGTTGATTGGTAATATTATGAAAATCAAACCTATCGGTACATTAGAAGATGGGTATTTGGAAATTGTGCATAATTCACGTACACAAAATTCAAGCATACAATATTTAAAAAAAGAAATTTCAGAATTTATTGATAAGCATAAAATTAAATCTATTGGTGTTGCTCACGCTAACGTACTTGATTTTGTTGACAAACTTAAAACACAGTTTGACGAAGCATTTGGGCAGCAAACATATGATGTAAATGTAACTACGCCAGTTATATCAACGCACACTGGTCAAGGTGCAATTGGTTTGGTTGTTGTTCGTGAACCAAACTAAACACGTATTTTATTACTTGCTTCCTATTTATATTAAATAAATAAAAGTATCGTTGTGAGTAGATTACTTTAAATTAACAAAGTTATATCGTAAATTTAATAAATGACAGAGGAGGTAATAATATGGCATATGCAACATTAGCTGGAGGATGTTTCTGGTGTATGGTTAAACCCTTTACATCATATCCAGGAATTGAGGATGTCGTATCTGGATATAGTGGAGGACATGTTGAAAATCCTACGTATGAACAAGTTTGCACTAATCAAACTGGTCATAGAGAAGCCGTGCAAATTCAATTTAATTCTGACATTACGTCCTTTGAAAATATCTTAGATGTGTATTTTAAAACATTTGACCCAACAGATGGTGGTGGTCAATTTTTCGATAGAGGCGAAAGTTATGAACCAGCTATCTTTTATCACGATGATGAACAAAAGAAAGCAGCAGAACTTAAAATTCAACAACTGAACGAGGAAGGCATTTTTAAAAAACCAGTTATAACACCAATTCTTCCTTATAAGAATTTTTATCCTGCAGAAGCATATCATCAAGATTATTATAAGAAGAATCCTGCACACTATGAGCAATACCAACGTGGATCAGGAAGAAAATCATTCATCGAAACACATTGGGGGTCTCAAAATGATTAAAAAAGATAAGCATGAACTAAATGACATGGAATATCTTGTTACTCAAGAAAATGGTACTGAACCTCCATTTCAAAATGAATATTGGAATCATTTTGAAAAGGGGATTTATGTAGATAAAATTTCAGGTAAACCATTATTTACTTCTGAAGAAAAGTTTGAATCTAACTGTGGTTGGCCAAGTTTTTCGAAAGCGCTTGATGATGATGAAATCATTGAACTGGTTGATAAAACATTCGGCATGGTTAGAACTGAAGTTAGGTCAGAAGAAGCTAATAGCCACTTAGGACATGTATTTAATGACGGTCCTAAAGAAAGTGGTGGATTACGCTATTGTATTAATTCAGCAGCAATTCAATTTATCCCTTATGATAAATTAGAAGCGCTAGGCTACGGTGATTTAATTCCACATTTTGAAAAATAGGAGTGACTAATAATGTTTAAAAAATTATTCGGTAAAGGTAAAGAAGTTAATAAAGAAATTGAAATTTATGCACCATTAACTGGTGAATATATCAATATTGAGGATATCCCAGATCCAGTTTTTGCACAAAAAATGATGGGTGAAGGATTTGGTATTAACCCAACTGAAGGAGAAGTAGTTTCACCAATCGAAGGTAAAGTTGATAATGTATTCCCTACAAAACACGCAATTGGTCTTAAAGCAGATAACGGTTTAGAAATTTTAGTTCATATTGGATTAGATACAGTTCAATTAGATGGGCAAGGCTTCGAAATCTTAGTAAGTAGCGGTGATACTGTACAAGTTGGTGACCCTTTACTTAAATTTGATTTAGAATATATTAAAAATAATGCGAAAGATGTCATTTCACCAATTATTATTACAAATTCAGATCAAACTGAATCAATTCATGTTAATGATGTTAAAGCAGTGATTAAAGGTGAAACAAAAGTCGTAGATGTGACAATGAGCTAATGAAAGAACATTCTTTTTATCAATTTGCGCTAACAGCTAGAGGTCGTAAAGATAGCAAAGGAGATTTAGCTGAAGAAATATTTAATGATTTATCTTTTCCTAAACATGAAAAAGATTTCAATCAATTATCTGATTATATCGAAATGCAAAGTGATATAACATTACCGATGTCAGTATTTGATGATTTATATGAAGAATATACAGAATGGCTGAAATTCTAAATTTTAAATAGTCAATTCAAGTATATATAATTTTATATTTTGCATTGTACATTCGCATTAGTTGACTGAATGAAATGTATATTTGAAACAAGGTATTAATTCCAGTTAACCTTGCCGGGGTGGAACTCTGAATTCACAACGAATTCTGTTCCACTCCTTTATCATTTTTATGTGTAAATAGCTATCTGTTTTCTAATAAGTTGCGTTTATGTTTAAATAACGACATACTTATATTATCTTTTTAGATGAAATTAATATAAATACATACGATGTTATACGAGGAAGTGGTTTTATGAGTCATCATTCTGAGGAGAGACACAATCATGTTGATGCCAAACAAGATATTGATAAATCTTCAAATAAGAAAATTCGATTTAAAACTTGGCAATTCATATTACTTATATTAGGAATTATAATATTAACGGCTGGAATAACAGTTACCGCTACAATAGGTATTAGTCACAAAATAAGTGGATTAAATAAAGATGAACGCCAAGAAATGAAGAAAATCGAGTATGCCTACAAGACACTTAATAATGATTATTATAAGAAACAAAGTGCTAGCGATTTATCTGAAGCCGCTATTGATGGCATGGTAAAAGAACTCAAAGATCCATACTCTGAGTACATGACTAAAGATGAGACGAAAAGTTTCAATGAGGATGTTTCAGGTGACTTTGTAGGAATTGGCGCTGAAATGCAGAAAAAAGATAAACAAATCATGATTACTAGCCCAATGAAAGATTCACCTGCCGAAAAAGCCGGTATACAACCTAAAGATGTTGTAACTAAAGTGAATGGAAAATCGGTTGTAGGTAAGCCATTAGACCAAGTAGTTAAATTAGTTCGAGGTAAAGAAGGAACAACCGTCAAATTAACAATCAAACGTGGTTCACAAGAGAAAGATATTAATATTAAGCGTGGAAAAATTCATGTAAAAAGCGTGGAGTATAAGAAAAAAGGCCATATCGGTGTCTTCACAATTAATAAATTCCAAGATAATACTGCTGGAGAACTCAAGTCAGCAATCATAAAAGCACATAAAGACGGTGTGCGCAATATTGTATTAGATTTAAGAAATAATCCTGGTGGTTTACTTGATGAAGCAGTTAAAATGGCAAATATCTTTATTGATAAGAATCAAACGGTTGTCAAACTTGAAAAAGGTGACGATACTGAATCAATTAAAACGTCGAATGATGCTACAAAAGAAGCTAAAGACATGAAAGTCAGTATTTTAGTAAATGAGGGCTCTGCAAGTGCTTCTGAAGTCTTTACAGGTGCTATGAGAGACCACCATAAAGCAAAAGTTTACGGTTCAAAAACATTTGGTAAGGGAATAGTACAAACAACTCGTGAATTCAAAGATGGTTCATTATTGAAATATACTCAAATGAAATGGTTAACACCTGATGGTCATTATATTCACGGTAAAGGTATCCAACCTGATACTAAAATTGCATCACCTAAATATCAATCTATCAGTGTCATTCCTACTGATAAAACATATACTGTGGGTGATAACACCAAATATGTAAAATCAATTAAAATTGGCTTAGACGCATTAGATTATGACGTTGGCGATGAATCAAATCAATTTGATACGCAATTAGAAACAGCTATAAAATCATTCCAATCAGACCACCAATTACAAGTGAATGGTAAATTTGATAAAGAAACCAACGAGAAATTCACACAATTATTAGTTGAAAAAGCTAATAAAGAAGATAAAGTATTAGATGATTTAATAAACAAACTAAAATAAAGAGGTGTTTTTAAAACAATGATTAGGTTAGGTAAATTACAAGATATTTCACAAATAGAGGCATTAGTTGAGGAAGCTAAAGCATTAATGAAAGAATTTAATAATAATCAATGGGATGATAAATACCCAGTGTCAGAACATTTTGAAGAGGATATCAAAGCTGAAACACTATATGTTTTAGAAGAAAATGACACAATTTATGGCTTTATCGTGGTCGACCAACAACAATCAGAATGGTATGATGATTTAGAATGGCCAATCGAACGTCAAGGCGCCTATGTCATTCATAGACTTGCTGGCTCACAACAATACAAAGGTGCAGCTACAGCATTATTTGATTTTGCTGTAAAGTTAGCTGAAGATCATAATATCCATGTTATATTAACAGACACGTTTGCTTTAAATAAGCCAGCGCAAGGATTATTTGAAAAATTTGGTTTCATAAAAGTCGGTGAAGCAGAAATTGACTATCATCCATTTGATAGAGGCGCACCATTCTATGCATATTATAAAAATATTTAAGAATAGAGGTTAATTACTATGTCTAAAATAGCATTTACCGGTGGCGGTACTGTTGGACATGTTTCGGTCAATCTAAGTTTAATTCCAACAGCTACTGATAAAGGACACGACTCATTTTATATTGGTTCTAAAACAGGTATTGAACGTGAAATGATTGAATCACAGTTACCTAATATTAAATATTATCCAATATCTAGCGGTAAATTACGTCGATATTTATCAGTCGATAACGCGAAAGACGTATTCAAAGTTTTAAAAGGGATAATTGATGCACGTAAAGTATTAAAAAAAGAAAAGCCAGACTTGCTATTTTCTAAAGGAGGATTTGTATCCGTTCCTGTAGTCATAGCAGCACGCTCATTGAATATACCAACGATTATCCATGAATCAGATTTAACACCTGGTTTAGCTAATAAAATTTCATTAAAATTTGCTAAAAAAATCTATACTACGTTTGAAGATACTTTGATGTACTTGCCTAAAGAAAAAGCAGACTTCGTAGGCGCTACGATTCGCCAAGACTTAAAAGAGGGTAATCAAGCACGAGGCTATCAATTAACCGGTTTCGATGATTCTAAAAAAGTGTTACTTGTTATGGGCGGTAGTTTAGGTAGTAAAAAACTAAATCAAGCTATCCGTGAAAATTTAGAAGCCTTACTTCAAGATTATCAAATCATTCATTTAACTGGACATGGATTAGTAGATGATAGTATCGATGCTAAAGGCTATGTTCAATATGAATTCGTAAAAGAAACGTTAACGGATTTACTAGCTATTACAGACACTGTCGTGAGTCGTGCAGGATCTAACGCAATCTATGAGTTCTTAACATTGCGTATTCCAATGTTATTGATACCATTAGGACTTGATCAATCTCGTGGGGATCAAATCGATAACGCAAAGAATTTCGAATCTAAAGGCTATGGTAGAACGATTCCTGAAGACCAGCTTACACAAGTTAAATTATTGGAACAACTTAAAGATATTGAGCATAATCGAGAATCGATTGTGAAACAAATGGAGACATACAACGAAAGTTATACCAAAGAGGATTTATTTAATAAAATTCTACAAGACGCTTTATAAACTCAGGAGGTGTAGACAATGAATCATGCAAAACGTATTACCTTATTAATCGTTTTTACATTAATATTTGGTATCATTGCATCCTTCCATGAGTCTAGATTGGGTAGATGGATTGATACAGAAGTGTATGAATTTATTTATTCATCTGAAAGTTTTATCACTACCTCAATCCTTTTGGGGGCCACGAAAATTGGAGAAGTATGGGCCATGGTATGCCTTTCATTGATGCTTGTCGCTTACTTAATGTTAAAACGTTTTAAAATCGAAGCACTGTTCTTCGTGATTGTCATGTCACTATCTAGTATATTAAATCCATTATTAAAAAATATCTTTGACCGTGAGCGTCCAACGTTATTGCGACTAATAGATATATCAGGATTTAGTTTTCCTAGTGGTCATGCTATGGGCTCAACATCATTCTTTGGTAGTGCAATGTTCATAGCAAATCGACAAGCAAATGGCAATAATAAAGGTATTATTATCGGATTATGTGCACTATTTATTCTTCTTATTTCTATTTCAAGAGTATATCTAGGCGTGCATTATCCTACAGATGTCATTGCTGGCATAATTGGTGGTGCTTTCTGTATCGTCCTTTCAACTTTAATACTTAAAAACCACTTATATCCAACCATTTAAACAAGAGGCTGGGACAAAAAATAATATAATGAAGCTATTTTGAAAATTCGCAGTAGCTGACTGAACTGAGAAGGCGCTTAATTCAAGCTTTTCTCAGTTCTAGTCACCCTTGCGGGCGGGGCCCCAACAAAGAGAATTTCACTAAGAAATTCTACAAGCAAAGCAAGTTGGGAGTCGGGGCCCC
>NZ_JAESMI010000090.1:0-37451 GCF_017893095.1 Staphylococcus sp. GDX8P80P
GATACAATTACTCATAAGCGCGATATCTCTCCTTTTATTTAGTTTGGTCACTTAATATTATAGAGATATTTGCGCTCTTTTTGTATAAAAAATGCGGTTAATGAAACAATCAATTTGTTTCATCAACCGCATTTCTCTTAGAACCACAATAAAAAGCGAGTACAAGATAGCAATCACTTTGAATTCTATCTCGCACCCGCGTTCTTGATTAGAAGTAAACCAAGTCTTTGTTTTGTTAGGACCTTGAGTTATATCTTTTTATTTTTAAATTCATTTTTAAGTTCATCAATTTTTGTATCTTTAGTGTAAGGTGTTTTATTATTATAGGCTGCTCTCATAATTAAGTGACTTGAGAGTGGACCAGTTACAAGGATAAAAAGAATACCAAAAATCAATTGCATATTAATATATCCGTCAGTAGCAATAAAGTATAAGAATGTACCAAACAGAAGGAAAATAGCACCTAAAGTTGCCGATTTACCAGCAGCATGGCCTCGTGAATAAATATCTTTCAATCTTATAATGCCAATAGCTGTAACAGCACTAATAATTGCCCCTAAAATAACAAAGATAACTGCCAAACTAGTGATGATGTTCGTTATCACGTTCAATCACCTTACCTTTATCCATATATTTTGAGAAGACCGCTGTACCTAGAAAGGCCAAGATACCAATTAACAAAATGGCAACGAGTAGATATTCCGCCCCCATAAAAATACTATATAGCGCAATACATGCCATTAATTGTAAACCAATTGCATCAAGTGCTAAAATTCTATCAGCTAATGTAGGACCTTTGATAATACGTGTAAACATCGCTAACATTGATAGGGCAACAATAATTAAAGCAATCATCATAATGATTTTTACCATTAGTCTTCGCCCACCTCTCTAACTACTCTCTCTAATGAAGATTTTATACCTTCAATTTCTTCTTCTTTTGTGCTGAAATCTAAAGAGTGAATGTATATTTTTCTTCTATCATCGCTAATACCTAATACGACTGTTCCTGGTGTCAAAGTAATTAGATTAGATAATAATACGATTTGCCAATCTGTTTTTAAATCAGTGTGATATACAAAGAAACCTGGTTCATTTTTAAGTTTAGGTTGTAGAACAATCTTTAATACATCAATATTGGCTTTTAATAATTCTATGAAAAATACAACTGCCAGTTTTAAAATCTTATAAACTTTAATTAAATAAAATCTTCCTGGTAATATTCTACTAAATAAATATACCAATCCTAGTCCTAGTATGAATCCGAGTAAGAGGTTATTTAATGTATAGCTACCACTTAGGAAAATCCAAATAAAAGCTAAGATGAAGTTTAAAATAATTTGAATCGCCATTATGATCTACCTCCTAAGACACTCTTGATATAGACGCTAGGATCATAAAATGATTGAGCCGCCTCAGATATTATTGGATATAATAGATCAGCAGATAATCCAAATACAACGGTAATGATGACAGCTATAATAGAAATTGTAGTTGCTTGTTTAACATTAACGTTTTGTGTAACTTCATATCCTTTTGGTTCTCCGAAAAAGCCTTTCAAGAAAATGTGAATAACGGAATAGAGTACTACTAAACTTGAAAGTAATACAATAAGGCCACTGACATAAAAGCCTTTTTCAAAGGTTGCTTGTACGATGTAATATTTACCATAAAAACCACTTAATGGCGGTATACCAGCTAAACTTAGTGCTGCGATGAAGAAAGTCCATCCAAGCACCGGATAGTGTTTGATAAGGCCACCAAAGTCCTTAAGACTGGTTGATTTCGTAATTTGATACATAACACCGATAAGTAAGAATAGGGCAGTTTTAACTAACATATCATGGATTGTATAGTAAATAGCACCTATAATACCTGCTTCATTCATCATGGCTACACCAACTAAGATAACGCCTACAGCAATCATGATGTTATAAATAATAATCTTTTTAGTGTCATCATAGGCGATGGCACCTACCGAACCAAATATAATCGTTAATAAGGCTAAGAATAAAATCGTATAATGTGAAAAACTCATTGTATCGTGGAAGAACAAGCTCAATGTTCTTAAAATCGCATATACACCAACTTTTGTTAATAAAGCACCGAAAAATGCAATGATTGCAAATGGTGGCGCATAGTATGAACCTGGCAACCATACATACATAGGGAAGGCACCAGCTTTAGTTGCAAATACGAAAATAAATAAAATAAAGACAATACTTAAGAGCCCACCGTGAGTGTTAGACAATGTAGATAACTTCTCACTAATATCCGCCATATTTAACGTACCAACGATAGAATATAAAATCGCAACTGCCATCACAAAGAATGTTGAAGTAACAATATTGACCAATAAATATTTAACTGTTTCACGCAATTGGATTCGCGTACCACCAAGTACGAGTAGTGCGTACGATGACATTAAGAAAACTTCAAAGAATACAAATAAGTTAAAAATGTCACCAGTTGTAAATGCGCCGATAATACCGACTAACATAAATGTGATAGAGAAATGGAAGTAATAACGTTCTCTATCGATGCCTGCAGTTGTAAACGAAAATGCAGTAATTAAAATAGTAATAATAATACTAGTCACAATTAACATTGCACTGAAACTATCTAGTAAAAAGATAATGCCATAAGGTGCAGGCCAAGAACCTAATTCTACTTTTAGTGGTCCGTGAACATAAACATTATATAAATTTACAATCGCAACGATTAATGTAAGCAACAAACCGATTATCGTGACATATCGTTTTGCACGATAACGTTGTCCTAAAAAGACCAATATAATTGCTGTAAAAATAGGTACGACTAATGAAAGGACGACTAAATTATTTTCAATCATCATCTAACACTCCTTTCATTCTTTCTACGTTGTCTGTACCTAACTCTTTATATGTTCTAAATGCTAACACTAAGAAAAAGGCAGTTGTCGCAAACGCGATAACGATTGCCGTAAGTATTAAAGCATGGGGGATAGGATCAACATATTGACTAATCGCCTTTTCATAGATGGGCATTTCGCCATGTTTTAATCCACCCATTGTAATTAAAAATAAATTGGATGCATGTGTAATTAATGTTGTCCCCATAACAATACGTATCAAACTTTTAGATAAAACGAGATAGACACTAATTGAAGTGAGGATGCCACATACAAATATCATGATTATTTCCACTATTCGCTCTCTCCAATCGTTATAATAATTGTCATGATCGTTCCAACTACTGCACATAGCACGCCAAAATCAAAGAACATAGGCGTGTTCATATGCACAGGCTGAAGTAGGGGCAACGGTATATTAAATTCTGTGTGAGTGAAAAAGTTTTGACCATAGAACCAACTCGCTAACGGTGTGCCAACACAAAATAATAAGCCAATACCAATTAGAATTTTAAAATCCCATGGAAATACTTTTTGCATCGTCTTAATATCAAATGCAATTGCAATGATTGTTAGTGCACATGATAATAGTAAGCCACCTACGAAACCGCCACCTGGTGTGTAATGTCCTGCGAAGAATAATGTGACACCAAATAAGGCGATTAGAAAAGCGATAATAACAGCAGCATATTGAAACATTAAATTATTGTTCTGTCTGTTCATCACGTTTCACCTCACTTGATTGATGTTTACGACGCAATTTAATCATTGTATATACACCTAAACCGGCAATACCTAATACAGATGATTCGAATAATGTATCCATACCACGGAAGTCAACAAGGATGACATTTACCATATTCTTACCATGAGCTAAATCGTAAACATGTGCTTTATAGTATTCTCCGATAGACGTAAAATGTCTGTTGCCATATGCAATTAAGCCTAAGATGATAACTACTAGACCCACACCTATAGAGATAAGTGCATTCGTTAATTTAAATGATCGCGTTTCATTATAGCGATTTAAATTCGGTAAATGATAGAAACATAACAAGAATAGTGCTGTTGAAATAGATTCTACAACGAATTGTGTTAATGCAAGGTCTGGTGCTTTGAAAAATACAAATAGCACGGATACTGAATATCCGACGACACCGAGCATAATAACGCTAAATAAACGAGATTTCGCTATGACAACCATAAATGCTGCGATGACTAATAATATTAAAATCGCAATTTCATAAATATGAATGTTATTAATATCTTTAAAATTAAAATCAAATGGAACGTTTAATAATGTCACAATCGTAACGACGATAAGCATGCCGAATATTATGACTAAACTATCTCTAACATAACCATTTACATAACTATTCGTCATGTTCGCTGAATAATTAGGTAAATATTTTCCAGTTGAATCATACCAATGATTCAATGTAAGACGTGTTGGTTGTGCGTGCAATAATCGAATCCAATAACTAAATGTGAGTAATAATAGAATACCGATTACCCAAATTATTAATGTTGAAATAAATGCAGGTGTAATACCATGGAATAAATGGAATTCTGCATTCACATTATGCATGCCACTTATTGCAGTTGTAGCTGGCTCAACAATAGATTGTGTTATCAATCCAGGGAACAATCCAAAGACAATAACGAGCACAGCTAAAATGATTGGAGATAGTAACATTAGCATTGAAGCTTCGTGTGCTTTTTTTGGTAAGGCATTCGGCTGATGTTTACCAAAGAAAATATACGTAATAAATTTGATTGAATAAACGAAAGTGAAAATACTTCCCACTATAGCTAAAATAGGGAAAATAATACCTAACGTATTTAAGCTAAACAGATTAGCATGAGAAATCTCAATCATGGCTTCAAGAAACTTCTCTTTAGAAAGGAAGCCATTGAATGGTGGAATACCAGCCATACTCAAAGCTGTAATAACAGTTATGGTGAATGAAATAGGCATAATCGTTAGTAAGCCACCAAGTTTTTTAACATCTCTTGTACCTGTAACATGATCAACAGCACCTGTAATCATAAATAGCGCACCTTTGAAGGTAGCATGATTGACTAAGTGAAATACTGCTGCAGTAAAGCCAGCGATATACAATTGACTCTGACTTCCCTCGAAGTGATAACTTACAGCACCAATACCTAACATTGACATAATCATGCCAAGTTGAGACACAGTTGAAAAGGCAAGTATACCCTTTAAATCTTGTTGTTTAGTTGCATTTAAAGATGCCCAGAATAGTGTGATTAAACCGACTAATGTAATGGTCCAAATCCACCCTTGAGAAATTGCAAAGAGTGGTGTGACACGCGCTACTAAATACAAGCCAGCCTTAACCATCGTAGCTGAGTGTAGGTATGCACTCACTGGGGTAGGTGCTTCCATTGCGTCTGGTAACCAAATATAAAATGGTACCTGCGCTGATTTTGTGAATGCACCTAACATAATGAGTACCATTGCTAAAGTGAATAAAGGACTATGTTGAATCACTGAAGCATTAGCAATGAGTTCATGTAAGCTAAGTGAATCGCCAGCTAGAGAAATTAAAATGAATCCCCCTAATAAACTTAAACCACCAAACACTGTAATGATTAAAGATTTCTGTGCACCATAAATTGATGCGCGTTTTTCTCTCCAGAATGAAATAAGTAAAAAACTTGAAAAAGACGTTAATTCCCAAAATAAATATAAAATGATTAAATTGTCTGAAAGAACAACGCCTAACATTGCACCCATAAAAAGTAATAAATAACAATAAAAGTTACCAAGTTGTTCAGACTTACTTAAATAGCCGACAGAGTATAAGACGACTAATGAGCCGATACCTGTGATAAGTAAACTAAATAAAATACTTAAGCCATCAAGATATAAATCAAAATTCATACCTATATGAGGCATCCAGTTTAATGTTTTTATTACTGTATTACCTGACTGAGTAGTCGCAATATGAGATAGGAAATAAATAAATAAGACAACAGGGATAGGTAATACAAACCAACCTAAATGAATCTTTTTATAGAATCGATAAAGAATTGGAATAAGGAGTGCAAATATTAACGGTAGTATGACCGCAATATGTAACAAACTCACTATGTTATCCTCCTTAAAAAATATTTATGAAATATATTATACATGAATCATAATGTTCTGAAAAACGACGATAACGCTTACGGGTAGCGATTTTTCGGAACTTGTTAAATAAGAAGAAACACGTTCAAATTTCCTATAAAAATTTTTGTTTATATTGAATTGAGTAGTCATTTTTTAGATTTTCAAGATTAGTTAATGCTAATTTTGCAAATTCTGTATCCTGTTGTTTTAAATCATTTTCCATTTTTGTAATGGCTTGTTGCAATGACGCTTCATAAGGCATTGCTTCTACATTAAATTCACGTAATTGTGAACGTGTTGCATAACGTTTCTCATAATGACTTAAAGCACGTCTTTCATGGAAAAAGACACCTTCCGTTTGACCTGGGTTATGTAAATCACCTTGTTTTGGATGTTTAATCACTTGTTCGACTTGGACGAGAACTTGATCATCATTCTCTTCTTTAATTGTGACACCATAAGCACCCGTCTTATGTGAGAATCGGTATAACATGCTATATTACTTCCTTTCAAATGTGTTAAGATGTATCTATATCATCATAACATGAATGGAGAATTGAAATGACTAACTATCTACAACTAAACAAAGAAATACAAGATAATGAAATTAAAGTAGTTATGCATACAAATAAAGGCGATATGACATTTAAACTGTTCCCAGATATCGCACCGAAAACAGTTGAAAATTTTGTGACACATGCGAAAAATGGTTACTACAATGGTATTACCTTCCACCGTGTCATCAATGACTTTATGATCCAAGGGGGCGACCCAACAGCGACTGGTATGGGTGGTGAAAGTATTTATGGTGGCTCATTCGAAGATGAGTTCTCATTAGAAGCTTTCAACTTATACGGTGCACTTTCAATGGCAAATGCAGGACCAAACACAAATGGTTCACAATTCTTTGTCGTACAAATGAAAGAAGTACCTGAATCTATGGTGAATCAATTAGTAGATGGTGGTTGGCCTGAACCAATCGCTAAAGCTTATGCTGAGAATGGTGGTACACCTTGGTTAGACCAAAAACACACAGTATTTGGTCAACTTATCGAAGGTGAAACAACATTAGAAGATATTGCAAATACGAAAGTAGGGGCACAAGATAAACCTGTACATGATGTAGTCATTGAATCTATTGATGTAGAAGATAAATAATCAGTGGCAATACAATAAAAGTTCTGTCTAGCGAGTCGGCGGTTGATGTCGATTCGCTTTTTTATGAGATGCCTATTTGAATCTATTGTCAACGACGCAGCATAAGTTAGCATTGTCATAGGATGCATTTAAATGCGAACGTTTAAGTCATAATCGTGAGCAAGCGTATAATATTATTGAAAAAATGTGGATTTTTATTGGTTTATAGTTAGTCCAAGTTTGTGATTTATGCTATTATAATTATGTTAAGTAAATCGAAGTAAGGGGTTATCAAGTTGAATAATCACTATAAAGCAGGTCAGCATATTAAAGTGCGTGTGACTGGCATTCAACCGTATGGCGCTTTTGTTGAGACCCCTGACCATACTGAAGGACTTATCCATATTTCAGAAATTATGGATGATTATGTCCACAATTTAAAAAAATTTCTATCAGAAGGACAAATCGTTAAAGCGAAAATTTTATCAATTGATGATGAAGGAAAACTCAATTTGTCTCTTAAAGATAATGATTACTTTAAGAATTATGAACGAAAAAAAGAAAAGCAGTCAGTATTAGATGAAATTAAAGAAACAGAAAAGTATGGGTTTCAAACGCTTGAAGAACGCCTACCGGTCTGGATTAAACAGTCTAAACGTGCGATTCGTAATAATTGATTGACTGTTAACACGCTCAGCTAACGTTATATGTTACATATAACGCTAGCTTTTTTAGTATCTACGTTTATAAGTGTGATGTCTAGTTTCTAAGCAAGACGCTATGTAAATGTATGCATGCACATGCAAGCAAAATATTGGTGGAAGATGATTTCTTCGTGCTATAGTCTAGTCATAATAAAAATGGAAAGGACTTACTTATGAATAATAAATACGAAAAATTATTTGAAACAGTCACATTACCTAACGGGGTTGAATTGAGAAATCGCTTTGTTTTAGCACCATTAACGCATATTTCATCTAATGATGACGGTACGATTTCAGATGTTGAAATACCATATATTGAAAAGCGTTCTAAAGATGTAGGTTTAGCAATCAATGCTGCGAGTAATGTTAACGATATTGGTAAAGCTTTTCCGGGACAACCTTCTGTTGCACGTGATTCAGATATAGAAGGACTTAAACGTTTAGCGCACGCAATGAAGAAAAATGGCGCTAAAGCATTAGTTCAAATCCACCATGGCGGTGCCCAAGCTTTACCTAATTTAACACCAAATGGAGATGTGGTTGCACCAAGTCCAGTCACATTAAAAAGCTTCGGACAAACAGAAGAACATGCCGCTAGAGAAATCACACCAGAAGAAATTGAACAAACTATCAAAGATTTTGGTGAAGCTACACGACGTGTCATTGAAGCTGGCTTTGACGGTGTAGAGATTCACGGTGCCAATCACTATTTAATCCATCAATTTGTGTCTCCATATTATAATAGAAGAAATGATGAATGGTCTGACCACATGAAGTTTCCAACTGCTGTTATAGATGAGGTATTAAATGCCAAGGAACAATATGCAAATGATGATTTCATCGTCGGTTATCGCCTTTCTCCTGAAGAAGCAGAATCACCAGGTATTACTATGGAAATTACCGAACAACTAATCCATACAATTACTGAAAAATCACTTGATTATGTTCATATTTCTTTAGGTGATATTCATTCAAAAACAAGAGAAGGTAAGTATGCTGGACAAGAACGATTGAAATTAATCCATCAATGGGTTAATGGTCGTATGCCTGTCATTGGTGTTGGTTCAGTATTTACAGCTGATGATGCATTAGATGCGATTGAGTCAACAGAAGTTGAACTTGTAGCGCTAGGTCGTGAAATACTATTAGATTATAATTTCATCAGCAAAATTCAAGAAGGTAAAGAAGATCAAGTTTTATCAGAATTTGACCCAAATCGCGAAGATAAACATGGATTAACACCTAATTTATGGAAGCAATTTAACGAAGGCTTTTATCCACTACCTCGTAAAGATAAATAAGCATGAACGATTGGTTCGTCTTTATAAAGAAATGTTGACTTAGCATTATATTGTAATGGTGCACGTGCATGACATGTTAAGTCATGTGTCGTTATTCAATTTAATGATATGACAAGCTGAAACAGGTTATGGCAATGACATTTGCTTTAACCTGTTTTTTAATATGACAAATATTAAAATATTGAAGTGTTTTATTTATCGGAAAATTTTTAATATTTTGCTTGTAAATTTATTGGGAGATATGTCATTATATCTGTAAGGGCTTTCATTTAGATTCAAAGGGCATATATGATGTAATATTTAGTCATTTCATGCTCTTATTAATTTTGCACATATCCTCAATGTATATAGCATCGAAAGCCGCAAACGTATGGCCATTAGTTTTAATATAAATTAAGCAAAGGGGAGATATTATGACTAAGTCAGAACAAATTATTGAATTAACAAACCACTATGGAGCACAAAACTATGTACCACTACCAATCGTTGTAGCAGAGGCGGAAGGTATTTGGGTAACTGATCCAGAAGGTAATAAATACATGGATATGCTTTCAGCTTATTCAGCTGTAAACCAAGGTCACCGTCATCCTAAAATTATTCAAGCGCTTAAAGATCAAGCTGATAAAGTTACTTTAGTTTCTCGAGCGTTTCACAGTGATAATTTAGGTGAATGGTATGAAAAAGTATGTAAATTAGCTGGCAAAGATAAAGCATTACCAATGAATACGGGCGCAGAAGCAGTTGAAACTGCATTAAAAGCTGCACGTCGTTGGGCATATGATGTCAAAGGTCTTGAACCAGATAAAGCTGAAATTATTGCGTTCAACGGTAACTTCCACGGTCGTACGATGGCACCTGTGTCTTTATCATCAGAAGCTGAATACCAACGTGGATATGGTCCGTTATTAGATGGTTTCCGTAAGGTGGATTTCGGTGACGTTGATAAATTAAAAGAAGCAATTAATGAAAATACAGCTGCTATTTTAGTCGAACCTATTCAAGGTGAAGCGGGTATTAATATTCCACCTGAAGGTTATTTGAAAGCTATCAGAGAATTATGTGACGAACATAACATTCTATTTATTGCCGATGAAATCCAAGCTGGTCTAGGACGTTCTGGTAAACTATTTGCGACTGATTGGGATAATGTTAAACCAGATGTTTATATTTTAGGTAAAGCACTTGGCGGTGGTGTATTACCAATTTCAGTAGTGTTAGCTGACAATGAAGTATTAGACGTCTTTACACCTGGCTCACACGGTTCTACGTTTGGTGGTAATCCATTAGCTTGTGCGGTTTCAATTGCTGCATTAGATGTTATTTTAGATGAAGATTTACCTGGTCGTTCAAATGAATTAGGGGAGTACTTTAAATCTGAATTACAAAAAATTAATCATCCAGCTATTAAAGAAGTACGTGGTCGTGGCCTCTTTATTGGAGTTGAATTACATGAAAGTGCTAGACCATTCTGTGAGGCATTAAAAGAAAAAGGCCTATTATGTAAAGAAACACATGATACGGTGATTCGTTTTGCACCTCCTTTAGTTATTTCTAAGGAAGAATTAGACGATGCATTAGACAGAATTAGAAGCGTATTTAACTAAGTTCAAAAAGTTGTAACATTCATTTTGAAAACCCTTTAAAAAGCAAAGACATGTGTTACAATATGTATGAAAGCGAAATCATTTGTTAAAAAGAGGCGAAAGTGATCATGACTGAGAATAATAATTTAGTGACTTCTACACAAAGTATCATTAAAGAAGCTTTACACAAATTGGGATTTGACGATGGTATGTATGATTTAATCAAAGAACCATTAAGATTCTTACAAGTTCGTATCCCAGTACGTATGGATGACGGTACGGTTAAGACATTTACAGGTTATCGTGCACAACACAACGATGCTGTCGGTCCAACTAAAGGTGGGGTACGTTTCCACCCTGAAGTTGATGAAGAAGAAGTTAAAGCATTATCTATGTGGATGACTTTAAAATGCGGTATCGTCAACCTACCATATGGTGGTGGTAAAGGTGGTATCGTATGTGACCCACGTCAAATGAGTATTCATGAAGTTGAACGTTTATCACGTGGATATGTACGTGCAATTTCTCAATTCGTTGGTCCTACTAAAGATATTCCAGCACCAGACGTATTTACGAACTCTCAAATAATGGCTTGGATGATGGATGAATACAGTGCATTAGATAAATTTAACTCACCAGGTTTCATCACAGGTAAACCTATTGTTTTAGGTGGTTCACAAGGACGCGACCGTTCTACTGCATTAGGTGTAGTTATCGCAATTGAACAAGCAGCTAAACGTCGTGGTAAAGAAATTAAAGGTTCTCGCGTAGTTATTCAAGGATTTGGTAACGCAGGAAGTTTCTTAGCTAAATTCTTATATGACATGGGTGCGAAAGTTGTAGGTATCTCTGATGCTTATGGTGCATTACATGATCCTGAAGGTTTAGATATCGACTATTTATTAGACCGTCGTGATAGCTTCGGTACAGTTACAAACTTATTCGATAATACAATTTCTAATAAAGAATTATTCGAATTAGACTGTGACATCTTAGTACCAGCTGCTATTTCTAACCAAATTACTGAAGATAACGCGCATGATATTAAAGCGGATATTGTTGTTGAAGCTGCAAATGGACCTACGACACCTGAAGCAACGCGCATTTTAACTGAACGCGGTGTGTTATTAGTACCAGATGTATTAGCAAGTGCTGGTGGTGTAACAGTATCTTACTTCGAATGGGTACAAAATAACCAAGGTTATTATTGGTCAGAAGAAGAAGTAAACGATAAATTACGTGAAAAATTAGTAGATGCTTTTGATACGATTTATGAATTAGCTCAGAATAGAAAAATCGATATGAGACTTGCGGCTTATATTGTCGGTATTAAACGTACTGCTGAAGCAGCACGCTATCGTGGTTGGGCTTAAGCCATAATATCAATATAATTAGGCTCTATAATCAATCAGTCTGGGACATAAATTATATAGTAATGCTATTTATCAAATTCGCAGTAGCTGACTGAACTGAGAAGGCGCTTAAATCAAGCTTTTCTCAGTTCTAGTCATCCATGCGGAGGTGGGTGGGGCCCCAACACAAAAAATCACGAAAGTGATTTTACAAGTTAAGCAATTTGGGGTCGGGGCCCCAGCAAAGAGAATTTCATCAAGAAATTCTACAAGCTAAGCAAGCTGGGAGTGGACGACGAATTCAAAAGAATTCTGTCCCGCTCCCATTTGACGAAGAGGCTATAATTAAAACGCTATCGTTTGTTTTGATACATAAACAAGCGATAGCGTTTATTTTGTTGTTCTCTAAATTATTAATTTATGAACCATAGTCATACTATTATTTTTGAGCACTGATTGCTTTATATTGATCAGCATAGTTAGTGAACACACCGTCAACACCATATTGATTTAAACGCTGCATATCAGCTGTTTCATTGACAGTAAATGGATGTACAAGAAAGCCGAGGTCTTTTAAATGCGCTGTATTTCGTTCATTTAAATCACTATATTCAGGACCTACACCAATTGCATAAGAACGAATGCGTTGTAAATCGGCATCGCTTTGTTGTGCTAATTCGCCTTTGTCCAATAAACGAATTAATGGTACATTCGCATTTAGTTGATGCATTTTTAATAAACTTGCTTCTGAAAATGATTGTATCAATACGTGACCATGCTGAAGCGCGTTAGAAGTAAGCATATTGTGTTTGTCCAGTGTGTCTAAAAGTTGTTGTTCCATGCCAGGATAAACATCAGGCTGCTTTGTTTCGATATAATAATTGGCATCTGTACCATAACGTGTCAAAATTTCATCTAATGTTGGAACTGTAGCACCTTTATATCGATCGTTAGCAAATTGAGGGTGTTGTTCATTGAAAGATGAACCAGCGTCGAGTTTCTTTAATTCCGATAAAGTGTAATCCTCGACACGTCCTGAGCCATTTGTTGTACGGTCAACTGTTTCGTCATGCATGGCGATTAAATGACCATCTTTGGTACGTTGTAGATCAATTTCAATATATGAAGCATCTAACTCATTGTGACTTTTGTCATAGGCTGCAAATGTATGCTCTGGTGCATAGCCGCTTGCGCCACGATGAGCAATAGTAGTGTAGCGTTCTCCTGTTAAATTGGTTGTCCATTGTGATTGATTATCTTGAATTGTAGACGTACTAGATTGGTTCGGCGTTATAGTATTTGAGATCGCACTACCACTTGCTTCAACAGGCGTATGTATAATCGCTAACCCTAAAGTAACTATAGTTAGACTTGAAATGATACCTTTTTTCTTTGCTTTCAACAAACTCATCCTTTCACAGTTAAAGTTACAGTTAAAATCTAGCAAAGCATATTTATGAAAGGAAGTGAATTTTCAAAAGCTTAAAATAATTATTAAATAGTTAAAATTCACTCAATAATGTTAACAAAAAAAGGCTGAAGTGGGACAGAATAATGAATGAATTCTGTCCCATTCCAAGCCTTTATAAGGTATCGTTATTTAATACTTTCTTAGCAACGTTAAGTTGATGGCGTACTGCATCTTGACCTGTTGAACCATAACTTTTTCTACGGCTAAGACAATTTTCGGGTTTAAGATAATCATAAACATCTTGATCAATGTTTGCATTTAATTCTTGGTAACGCGCAAGTGGTACATCTAATAAATAAATACCTTGTTGAATGCATTCATAGACGATTTTTCCAACAATTTCGTGCGCTGTTCTAAAAGGCACATCTTTTGCTACTAAATAATCGGCTAATTCTGTTGCATTTGAAAAGTCTTGATGTACGGTTTTGTTTAGACGGTCTGTATTGACAGTCATTGTATCTAACATACCTTCAAAAATACGCAATGATCCTTTTACTGTGCGCACTGAATCAAATAAACCTTCTTTATCTTCTTGTAAGTCTTTATTATAGGCAAGTGGTAGACCTTTTAGTGTGACAAGCATACTCATTAAATGGCCTGTCGTACGTCCGACTTTACCACGAATAAGTTCTGCCATATCAGGATTCTTCTTCTGTGGCATAATAGATGAACCAGTAGAGAATGCATCAGATAGTGTGATGAATTTCGCTTCATCTGTTGACCAAAATATAATTTCTTCAGCGAAACGTGATAAATGAATCATTGTTAATGAAATATTATGCAGTGTTTCAATAATATAATCACGATCACTTACAGCATCTAAACTATTCTCATAAACTGAGCCGAATCCTAATAACTGTTGCGTTTCATGTCTATCAATAGGGTGTGTGGTACCACTTAATGCTGCTGCACCTAATGGTGAAATATCAATACGTTTCATACTATCGACAAAGCGTGAATAATCTCTATCAAGCATCCAGAAATACGTCATAACATGGTGTGCAAATGAGATAGGTTGCGCACGTTGTAGGTGCGTATAACCTGGCATGATTGTATCTACATGTGATTGAGCTAGCTTCAAGATTGAAGATTGGAATGAACGTATTAAATCTTGGATGTTTTTGACTTCTTTTTTTACATATAAATGCAAATCAGTAGCAACTTGATCATTTCTACTACGTCCTGTATGCAATTTACCACCGGCATCGCCTATACGCTGGATAAGTTCATGCTCAATATTTAAATGAATATCTTCGAGTGACTTCTTAAAATCAAGCTTACCATTATAGAAATCTTGTTGGATCTCTTTTAATCCATTAATGATCGCTTCTTTGTCATCTTGCGAAATGATATGTTGATTAGCTAACATGGTCGCATGTGCAATACTACCTTGAACATCTTCATCTAACAATGTTTGGTCGAAATCAATCGATGCATTAAATTCATCGACCCAATCTTCCGGTTGTTGTTGAAAACGACCACCCCATGCTTTACTACTCATTACTATAACCTCCATGAAGATAAGCATTGACTTGAGTAGGTAAACCATAAATATCGATGAAACCTACAGCTGCTGATTGATTAAATGCATCTTCTTTAGTATATGTTGCTAATTTTTCATCATATAAAGTATATGGAGACTTTCTTCCATTAACAATTGCATTACCTTTAAATAGTTTAATTCTGACATCACCTTCAACATATTGTTGTGTACTATCGATAAATAATTTTAAGCTATCTGTTAATGGTGAGAACCATAAGCCATTATATGTTTGTTCAGCAAATTGTTTCTCTATTACTGGTTTAAAATGAGCTACATCTTTAGTTAAGGTTAATGTCTCAAGTGCTTTATGTGCTTTTAAGATAACTTCAGCACCAGGTGTTTCATATATTTCACGAGATTTAATACCAACTAGACGATTTTCAACATGGTCGATACGTCCAATACCATGTTTCCCAGCTAATTCATTTAAAGTTAGAATTAATTGATCTAGGTCATAATCTTTATGATTTAATTGAACAGGAATACCATTTTTAAATGTAAGAATGATTTCATCCGGTGTATCCGGTGTATCTTCTAATTCTGCTGTTAAGTCATAAGCGTCTTTAGGTGGTGCAGCATATGGATCTTCTAAAA
Source organism: Staphylococcus sp. GDX8P80P (assembly GCF_017893095.1). Classification (NCBI taxonomy): domain Bacteria; kingdom Bacillati; phylum Bacillota; class Bacilli; order Caryophanales; family Staphylococcaceae; genus Staphylococcus; species Staphylococcus sp. GDX8P80P. The sequence goes on from NZ_JAESMI010000090.1 coordinate 15,712, forward strand.
TACCACATTCATTTGCTCTGCCCCATAAGTTTTGGTCGATAGAATACGGAGAATCATGATTGATGCCAACAGGGATGTTATGTTTGATAGCATAATCAATTTCTTCTTCACGACTCCAGCCCCATTCTCTAACTGGCGCAAATGTCTTAAGGTTAGGGTTTAACGCTTTAATAGCAACTTCGAAACGAACTTGGTCGTTACCTTTACCAGTACAGCCATGCGCAATACCTATTGAATTCGTTTTCTCTGCAATCTCAACTAATTTCTTCGCAATAAGTGGGCGTGATAACGCCGATACGAGTGGATAACTATTTTCATACATTAAATTACCTTTGATAGCGTAACTTACGAAATCATCACTAAATTCTTTCGTTGCATCAATAATGTGACACTCAACTGCCCCCATATCTAATGCTTTAGAATAAACGACATCTAAATCTTTACCTTCACCAACATCTAAACATACAGCTACAACATCATAGCCTTTATCTATAAGCCATTTAACGGCAACACTTGTATCTAATCCACCTGAATATGCTAATACGATTTTCTCTTTCATTAAAATTCACCTCATAATTTTTCTGAAAATTGATATAAATTAATACTAACAGATATCAAATGAAAATAAAACCATTTTTTTACATAAATATACAAAATTTTGAAATCTGTATATAATAATGAATTCCATTGAATTAAAGGTTATAATGCAACATGACCCATTTTCAGTATTATTATTTTATTTATAAAATATTCATTTTTGAATTATTAGAAAATGTCTTGAAATTGTTGAATTAATTTGAAAATATGTGAATAGTCAGTCATGTCAATTGAATAGATAGCATAAAGTTAGTAAAATTAAATCAACAAGGACATACAGGAGGCTTTTATAAAATGACTCATATTCAATTAGATTATGGCAAAACATTAGAATTCTTTGGTCAACATGAAATTGATCAACAACAAGATATCGTTAAAACTATCCATAAAACGATTCATGAAGGTACTGGTGCAGGTAGTGATTTCTTAGGTTGGGTCAATCTACCAGAAGATTACGATAAGCAAGAATTTTCAAGAATTGTTGAAGCGTCAAAACGCATTAAATCAAATTCAGACGTACTTGTAGTTATCGGTATTGGCGGTTCATACTTAGGTGCACGTGCTGCTATCGAAATGTTAACTTCTTCATTCCGAAATTCAAATGAATATCCGGAAATTGTATTTGTTGGTAATCACTTATCATCAACATACACTAAAGAATTAGTAGATTACTTATCAGATAAAGATTTCTCTGTGAATGTAATTTCAAAATCTGGAACAACTACAGAACCTGCAGTAGCATTCAGACTGTTTAAACAATTAGTTGAAGAAAAATATGGTAAAGATGAAGCTAAAAAACGTATTTTTGCTACTACAGATAAAGCTAAAGGTGCATTAAAACAATTGGCTGATAATGAAGGTTATGAAACATTTGTTGTGCCAGATGATGTAGGTGGCCGTTATTCAGTATTAACAGCTGTAGGTTTATTACCAATTGCAACAGCTGGCATTAATATTGAATCAATTATGATTGGTGCTAACAAAGCGCGTAAAGAATTATCATCAGATAACTTAAATGAAAATATTGCGTACCAATATGCGACAATCCGTAACATTTTATATAGTAAAGGTTATACAACTGAAATGTTGATTAACTATGAGCCATCAATGCAATATTTCAATGAATGGTGGAAACAATTGTACGGTGAGTCTGAAGGTAAAGACTTTAAAGGTATTTATCCATCAAGCGCAAACTATACAACGGACTTACATTCATTAGGTCAATATGTTCAAGAAGGACGTCGTTTCTTATTTGAAACAGTTGTAAAAGTAAATAACCCTAAACACGATCTTACAATTGAAGAAGATAGTGATGATTTAGACGGATTGAATTACTTAGCAGGTAAAACAATTGATGAAGTCAATACGAAAGCATTTGAGGGTACATTATTAGCACATACTGATGGAGGCGTACCTAACGTAGTTGTGAATATACCACGTTTAGATGAAGAAACATTTGGTTATGTCGTTTACTTCTTTGAATTAGCTTGTGCAATGAGCGGATATCAATTAGGTGTTAACCCATTCAACCAACCTGGTGTTGAAGCATATAAACAAAACATGTTCGCGTTATTAGGTAAACCTGGATATGAAGATAAGAAGAAAGCATTAGAAGAACGTTTATAATACGCTAATCTTTTCGTTGATTAACTTAAATATATTAAGAAGAATCCGGGACAAAAATAATATCATGAAGCTATTTTGCAAATTCGCAGTAGCTGACTGAACTGAGAAGGCGCTTAAATCAAGCTTTTCTCAATTCTAGTCATCCTTGCGGGGGTGGGACGACGAATTTAAAAGAATTCTGTTCCACTCCCTTTTTATTATATCCCTTTATATTAAAGCTAAGGAATGAGTTCTAACTACTACCTATGACTGATTTGTAACCATAGAGGTAGATTTATAAATGAAACAGTGTACAATATTTCTATGAAATAATGACTGTTAATTCAATAGGAAGGATTTGATGTAACTGTGTTTCATCAAATTGAACAATGGTTTGATTTATTACAAGGTTTTGGTTATTTAGCCGGGTTTATCATATTATTTTTTAGGGCCATTGTACCAGTGCTTCCATTAACATTGTATGTTATTTTATGTGTTCATGCGTATGGCTTTTTAGCAGGTACGATTGTGAGTTGGTTAGGTGTTGTAGCAGGTACTTACACTGTCTTCTTCTTCTGTAGAAAATTTGTGAATGCCAACTTTATGAAACGAATTAAATCAAGACGATCAGTCGAAAGATTAATTCATTTTATTGATAGACAAGGTTTGGTACCTATATTTATCTTGATGTGCTTTCCATTTACCCCTAATACACTTGTTAACTTTGTAGCTAGTTTGTCTCATATTAGAGGGAAATATTACTTTATGATTTTACTTGTATCTAAGCTTATTTCTATCACATTTTTGGCAATTATGGGAAAAAGTGTAACAACTTTTTTTACACATCCTTTTAGAGCAGTCATGATAATAATGATAACGATAGCATTATGGTTTATTGGTAAGAAAGTAGAAGGCTATTTTATGGGTTCGGACAAGGAGTGACAACGTGCGTAGAATTGCAAGTTGGGTAGTAGCATTACTATTTGCTTGTCTCTTTGTCATTTTTATACAAATGTTCATCATTAAAGGTGCGGTCGTTCAAACTAACGATATGTCTCCCACTTTAAATAAAGGTGATCGCGTCATTGTTAATAAAATAAAAATCACTTTTAACTTATTGGGTGATGGTGATATCATCATGTATCGCCAAAATGATCAATTACACTTTGGTCGATTAGTGGGTAAACCTGGTGAATCTATAGAAATCAGAAATGGTGAATTGTATAGAGATGATAGACAAGTTGACAAATTTTATGCTAAAAATAGAGATATTAATAATTTTGCGATAAGAGATTTAGATGATTCTGATGGTGATATTATTCCACCAAATTCATATTTTGTTTTAAATGATAATGGTGATAAACGCAGTGATTCACGTAGATATGGATTAATAGATAAAGACGATATTGTTGGAGATGTTAGTTTGAAATATTATCCATTTAAAGAATTTACCTATCAATTTAATAAGTAGATGAGGTGTTAATAGTGAAAAAAGAAATAGTTGAATGGATTGTTGCCATAGCGGTAGGTTTATTACTTGTATGGGTAATGGTAAACTTTGTCGCTAAGTCATATACGATTAAAGGCGATTCTATGGATCCAACATTAAAAGATGGCGAACACGTTATGGTCAATATTTTAGGATATAAAGTTGGAGATATTAAAAAAGGGAACGTTATCGTTTTTCACGCGAATCAACAAGACGACTATGTAAAACGTGTTATTGGTGTACCGGGAGATAGTGTTGTTTACAAAGATGACAAACTATATGTGAATGGTAAAAAGATAGATGAACCGTATCTTGATTACAATGAAAAGCGTAAACAAGGAGAATATATTACGGGTTCATTTGAAACGAAAGATTTACTAAATGCCAATCCTAAATCCAATGTTATACCTAAAGATAAGTATTTAGTTTTAGGTGATAATCGAGAAGTGAGTAAGGATAGTAGAGCATTCGGGTTAATCGATAAAGATCAAATTGTAGGTAAAGTATCATTTAGATTTTGGCCATTCAGTGAATTTAAGTTTAATTTTAATCCTGACAACGATAAATAAAGGCATTGGTTAATAATTTGATATATACCTATCAAGGCTGGAAATGGAATGTTATAGAGGTTCCAACCAGTCTTTTTTTGTCCACTATTTTAATGCAACAAAACATTTTTAGGAACGTATGTTCTATGTTAAAATGAACTCAAAGGAGTGTGGGAATAATGGAGTTGAACGCATACATAGGTAGAGCCGGGACAGGTAAATCCCATTATATGATTAATAATATAAAGCAACAAATGAAAGATGACCCACTTGGTGATCCGATTATTTTAATCGCACCAACTCAAAGTACGTTTCAATTAGAACAAGCTTTTGTAAATGACAAGGCATTGAATGGAAGTTTAAGAACTGAAGTGCTTCACTTTGAACGTTTGAGTTATAGAGTTTTTCAGGAAGTAGGGGGATTAACTGAGGAACGATTAACGCAAGCAGCCACTGAGATGATGATTTATGATCTCGTTCAACAACATCAATCTGAACTCAAATTATATCGATCACAAGCGAATTACTATGGATTTAGTGAGAAGTTAAGTGAACAAATTCAAGATTTTAAGAAATATGCTGTTACCCCTGAACATTTGAAATCCTTTTTGCAAGATAATGACATAAGTACGAGAACGAAACATAAATTAGAAGATATATCCCTCATATACCAATCTTTTGAGGAACGTATAAATGGAGCGTTTATTACCTCAGAGGATAGCTTAAATCATTTTATTGATATTTTGAATCAATCAGAATGGATTAAAAGGTCAGAAATTTACATAGACGGGTTCCATAACTTCTCTACATTGGAATATCAAATAATTAAAGTGCTGGTACAAAATGCCAAAAAAGTTACAGTCCTTCTGACAACAGATGGTAATGAAGATCCATTCAGTCTCTTTAGAAAACCATCCGAAGTATTAACCCACTTAAAGGAAATTGCTAATGATTTAAATATAGACTTACAACAACAATTATTTAAACAACAACATCGTTTTAACAACAAAGATTTAATGCAATTGGAACAACAATTTGATGCACTGCAAATTAATCCTGTAACTTATGAAGGTAATATTAATATTTTAGAATCATCAAGTATACGTGAAGAAGTGAATGAAGTGGCTCGCCAAATTATAAAAGATACACGAGATAAGCAATATCGATACCAAGATATCGCTATACTGTATCGCGATGAAAGCTATGCCTATTTATTTGACTCTGTGCTTCCACAATATGACATTCCATTTAATATCGATACCAAAAGATCAATGACACATCATCCCATCATGGAAATGGTGCGTTCGCTTTTAGAAGTAATTCAAACGAACTGGAATATGAGTCCGATGATGCGCTTAATTAAAACCAATATTTTGTCTAATCATTTTAAAGATAGTGCGTATTTAATTGATTTATTAGAGAATTTTGTAGTTGAACGTGGCGTTTATGGCAAACGTTGGCTCGATGATAAATTATTTAGTGTAGATAATTTTACTAAAATGGGCCGAAAAGAGCATAAATTGACTGTTGAAGAACGAGAAACGTTTGAGCAAGTCGTTAATTTGAAGCATGATATTATCGATAAAATAGTAACTTTCGAAAAGGCAATGAACGAAGCGGATAATGTAAGAGGGTTTGCGACAGCATTTTATGAAACTATGGAGTCATTTGATTTACCAAAATATTTAATGACACATCGGGATCAACTTGATGTCGAGGGTCATCATGAAGAAGCAGAAGAAATTGATCAAATTTGGAATGGCCTTATCCAAATATTAGATGATTTAGTCACTGTATTTGATAATGAAGATATGACACTTAAACGCTTTTTAGAAGTTTTTGATATTGGTTTGGAACAATTAGAGTTTGTTATGATTCCGCAAACACTCGACCAAGTTAGTATAGGGACAATGGATCTGGCTAAGGTAGACAATAAAAAGCATATTTATATGGTTGGAATGAATGATGGCGCAATGCCACAACCTGTTTCGTCTTCTAGTTTAATAACTGATGAAGAAAAGAAAATGTTTGAGCAACAGACACAAGTTGAATTGAGTCCAACCTCAGATATCTTACAAATGGATGAAGCGTTTGTTTGCTATATTGCGATGACACGAGGCAGTGACCAAGTTACATTTTCATATAGCTTAATGGGGGCTCAAGGTGAGGATAAAGAGAAGAGTCCGTTTCTTGACCAAATACAAGCATTGTTTAATGGTTTAGAAGTAACGAATATTCACTATAAACATAATGCTCAACCTATTTCTTTAATGGAACATCCGCATCAAACTAAGGTAGCGCTATTTGAATCGTTAAAGCGTTGGTTGGAAGCAGAGATGGTTGCAGATATATGGGTAGATGCGTATCAAGTTATGCGAGATAATGACAAATTGAACGGTGGTTTAAGTTACTTATTAACAGCGTTGACATATGACAATGAAACGGTGCAATTAGATGAACCATTGGCAGCATCATTATATGGTTCAACAATCAATGCCAGCGTTTCTAGATTTGAAGGATATAATGACTGTCCATTTAAACATTATGCGAACCATGGTCTAAGATTAAATGAGCGCACGAAATATAAACTTGAAAATTTCGATTTAGGTAATATTTTCCATACTGCATTAAAGTATATTTCTGATAAGATTAATGGCGATTTTAAAAATCTTGATAATAAAAAGATCCGTGCATTAACTGTTGAAGCTTTAGAAAATGTATTGCCGCAAGTTCAGTTTAATCTTATGGATTCAAATGCGTACTACCGATATATGTCTAAACGAATTGGTGTTATTGTTGAAAGTACGCTGAAAGCTTTACGCTACCAAAATAAAAATACAAAGTTTAAACCGCAACGATTCGAAGCAGGATTTAGAAAATCACCTAAGAACAGTGAAGAACTTATTGCACAACCATTAATTACAGAACAAGGTATTCCAGTTAATATACGCGGACAAATTGATCGTATAGATGCTTATACTAAGAATGATACGAGTTATATAAATATTATTGATTATAAATCATCTAATCCGAGTGCGACATTAGATTTGAAAAAGGTTTATTATGGCAAACAAATGCAAATGATGACTTATATGGATATTGCATTGCAAAATGCCCAAAGACTGGGCTTGTCAAATGAAATTAAACCAGGTGGGCTTTTGTATTTCCATGTCCACGATGAACGTCTTAACTTTAAAGATTGGGGCGAATTGCAAGATGATGCTTTAACAGAAGATAAACTGGAACAAGCATTTTTGAAAGAATATAAATTACGTGGCTTAGTTAATAGTGATATGGATGTCGTAGATGCATTAGATATTCGATTAGAAAACATTGGCAAATCTGATATTGTTCCAGTTAGTTTGAAGAAAGATGGAAGTATTGGTAGTAGGGGAAGTAGTGTGGCTGATGAAACAACGATTCATAAATTTATTAAGCACAATAAAGACAACTTTATAAATACTGCCACAAACATTATGAAAGGGCACACTGAAGTTGCACCACTTAAATTTGATGACCAACTCCCATGCCAGTTTTGTAATTTTAAATCTGTTTGTCACGTGGATACGATGATAGATAGTAAACATTATCGTCATGTAGATGAAACGATAGACCCTATTAAAGCAGTACAAGATGTCGAGTTAGAAAGTGGTGATAATAATGAATGATATTCCGATTAAACCTAAAGATGCGCAATGGACAGATGCGCAATGGAAAAGTATATATGCTAATGGGCAGGATATATTAGTAGCCGCTGCTGCTGGTTCCGGCAAAACTGCCGTTTTAGTAGAAAGGATTATCCAAAAAATAATTAGAGACGAAATAGATGTTGATAAGTTACTTGTTGTAACATTTACAAATTTAAGTGCTAGAGAAATGAAACATCGTGTAGATCAACGTATTCAACAAGCTTCAATTGAAGACCCAAGCAATGAACATTTAAAGAATCAACGTATTAAAATTCATCAAGCACAAATTTCAACACTACATAGTTTCTGTCTAAAGATTATCCAACAACACTATGATGTCATTGATTTAGATCCCAATTTCCGTACTATAAGTGATGTGGAAAATGTACTTTTGCTTGAACAAGCTATTGATGAGGTACTAGAAAAACATTATGAAACACCAGATGTTGAGTTTCTTACGCTTGTGGAACAATTATCGAATGACCGAAATGATGATGGTTTTAGAGATTTATTAAAACGTTTCTACAACTTTAGTATAGCTAATCCATCACCATTTGAGTGGCTAGATTCATTAGTTGATATCTATGACAATGAAGATAAACATGAAGCATATTTGAAAGAATTAGAAAAACTAGCAAAAATTTATATCAAAGCAGCATACCGTACCTTATTAGAAGCGGAAAATAACTTTTTAAATTGTATAGAAGCAGAAAAACATTTAGATGTTATTAAATTAGAAAAATACAAATGTGAAAAAATGCTAGAGGGTAATGTAATAAATTATGAAGAAATTATTAATTACACTTCTGAAAAATTGCCTACAATTACTAAAAAATTAAAAGGCACGAATGAAGACGCAGGTATAAGTTCTCAATTTTTAACAAATGCGAAAGACTTTTATGATGACTATAAAAAGCTATTAGTAAATGTGAAAAATAAGTATTTAATGCGTTCTTTTGAAGAATTAAAGGTAGATATGAAGCGTTTAGCACCAAGAATACAGTATCTTGTTCGAATTGTTAAAGATATTATTAATGATTTTGCTGATAAGAAACGTAGTCGTAACGTTCTAGATTTTTCTGATTATGAACACTTTGCATTACAAATATTAACAGATCAAGAAGGAAATGCTTCACCCATCGCTAAAGAATATCGTGCCCAGTTTTCAGAAATATTAGTAGATGAATATCAAGATACAAACCAAGTACAAGAAGCTATTATATCTAAAATTAAACGTGGCGATGAGTCTAATGGTAATTTATTTATGGTAGGCGATGTTAAACAATCTATTTATAAATTTAGACAAGCTGACCCAACGCTATTTTTAAATAAATATCATCGTTTTACAAAGAATGGTGTTGGAACTGGTATGCGAATTGATTTATCTAAAAATTTCCGTTCGCGTAAAGAAGTGCTCGCCACGACCAACTATTTATTTGATCATATGATGGATGAAGAAGTTGGTGAAATTAATTATGATGCTGATGCACGACTTTATTTTGGTGCTACTAAATATTCCGATAAATCTATGCCACTTGAATTACACGCATTAGTTCAAGATAAAAGCAGTGATACGGATTTAGAAAAATTAGAACAAGAAGCCCGTTATATCGTTGAACAAGTTAAAGATATCGTTGAAAATAAACAGGTATATGACATGAAGACGGAAACATATAGACAGGTGACTTTCAAAGATATCGTCATACTTGAGAGAGGTTTGAAAAATGCCCGTAATTTACAACAGGTATTTAAAGACAATAATATTCCGTTTCATGTAAATAGTAAGGAAGGATACTTTGAACAAACTGAAGTGCGATTAGTTTTATCTTTTTTAAGAACTGTCGATAATCCATTGCAAGATATTTATCTAGTTGGATTGATGAGATCGGTAATCTATCAATTCACAGAAGATGAATTAGCCCATATACGTGTGCTCAGTATGAATGATGATTATTTCTATCAATCTATCATGCACTATATTAAAGATGAGGAAGCGCGACTAGCATTAGTTAAAAAGTTACAACGTTTTATCGATGATTTAACAATGTATCAAGCCTATAGTCAGTCGCACCCAGTCTACCAACTCATAGACAAATTTTATAATGACCACTATGTTATTCAATATTTTAGTGGCTTAATAGGTGGTAAAGGTAGACGTGCAAATCTTTATGGATTGTTCAACAAAGCAGTGGAATTTGAGAATTCAAGCTTTAGAGGATTATATCAATTCATAAGGTTTATTGATGAATTAATCGAGCGCAATAAAGACTTTGGTGAAGAGAACGTTATAGGACCTAATGATAATGTGGTGCGAATGATGACAGTTCATAGTAGTAAAGGTTTAGAGTTTCCATATGTGATTTACTCTGGACTCTCTAAAAATTTCAATAAAGGTGATTTACGCAAACCACTAATTTTAAACCAAGAATATGGTCTGGGTATTGATTATTATGACTTGGAACAAAATGTGACGTATCCTTCTCTATCATCAGTAGTCATTAAATCAATAACTGAAAAAGAATTAATCTCAGAAGAAATGCGCTTGATTTATGTGGCTATGACCCGTGCTAAAGAACAACTCATTCTTATTGGGACAATTGATAAGGAAGAAGTCTTAGAAAAATTTGAACGACTGCCTATTGCAAATAATCGTATTGCATTACACAAGCGATTATCCGCTGACCGACCTTTTGATTTAATTTATAGTATTTTAGCTAAGTATCAATCTTCATCTCTATTACCGGAATATCAATTTGAAAAATCAATTGATCAATTAGATGAAAGTTTACGTCCTTCTGTGGAAATTAAGGTCGTACATTTTGAAGCACTTTCGATTGAAAATAGTGAGTCCGAGCAGGAACGTCGTAGGGTTTCGGATTTAGAGGTAGAAGGCTCTCATGATGATGCTTTGAAACAACAAATTAATGAACAACTCTCTTTTGAATATCCTTACTTAAAGGATACGGAGAAGCCATCAAAACAATCCGTTTCTGAATTAAAGCGACAATTAGAAACAGAAGAAAGTGGCACAAGTTATGAAAGAGTCAGACAATATCGTATAGGTGTTTCAACGTATGAAAGACCGAAATTCCTAAGCGCTAATCGTAATCGAAAAGCTAATGAAATTGGTACCTTAATGCATACAGTTATGCAACATTTACCATTTAAAGAAACACGAATGACTGAAACAGAATTAAATGATTATATTGATGAGTTAATCGCAAAGCATATCATTGAAGCGGACGCTAAGAAAGATATTCAATTTGAAGTAGTTATGAATTTTATCAGAAGTGACTTGTATATGACGATTACACAAGCTGATGAAGTATATAGAGAGTTACCGTTTGTTGTAAATCAAGCGCGTGTTGACGAAATGCCTGAAGAGGATGAAGATGTATCAATAATTCAAGGAATGATTGATTTAATTTTCTTAAAAGACGGGCAATATTACTTTGTAGATTATAAGACGGATGCCTTTAATAAACGTAGGGGTATGACGGATGAAGAAATAGGTAATCAACTTCGAGATAAATATAAAATTCAAATGAAGTATTATCAAAATACCTTAGAAACGATTTTGAATTCTAAAGTGTATGGTTATCTGTATTTCTTCCAATTTGGTCAAATGAGTATTGACGACGGTGACAAACTATCTTCTAATTAAATATCATGCAATTCACTAAATTTCTAAAATTTCAGATATATATATTTGTGGTTTAGCGAAGATTAAAGTTATAATATGTATTAAGATATAGATGAGGAGTTGATACTGAATGAAATTTCTATCATTCAATTATAATGACGCTGAATCTTACGGCGTAAAAGTTAAGCGTGAAGACGCAGTTTGGGATCTAAAAAAAGTGTTTGCACAATTTGGCGAAGGTGACTTCCACCCTAAAACACTATTAGAAGGTTTACAACAAAACCAAACACTTGATTTCCAAGAACAAGTACGTAAAGCAGTTGTCGCAGCTGAAGATAGTGGTAAAGCAGAAGAATTCAAAATCGCTTTCAATGATATTGAATTCTTGCCACCGGTTACACCACCAAATAATGTTATCGCATTCGGTCGTAATTACCAAGATCACGCAAGTGAATTAAATCATGAGGTACAACGTTTATACGTATTTACTAAAGCAGCATCATCATTAACTGGTGATGAATCAACAATTCCAAATCATAAAGATATCACTGATCAATTAGATTATGAAGGCGAATTAGGTATCGTCATCGGTAAATCTGGAGAAAAAATTCCAAAAGCGTTAGCATTGGACTATATTTATGGTTACACAATTATTAATGATATCACTGACCGTAAAGCACAAAATGAGCAAGATCAGGCATTTTTATCTAAAAGTTTAACTGGTGGTTGCCCAATGGGACCTTACATTGTAACTAAAGATGAGTTACCAACACCAGAAAATGTTAATATTGTAACTAAAGTTAACAATGAAATTCGTCAAGATGGTAATACAAGTCAAATGATTAATAAAATTGATGACTTAATTGAAGAGATTTCTAAATATGTAGCATTGCATCCAGGAGATATCATTGCTACTGGTACACCAGCTGGTGTGGGTGCAGGATTACAACCACCTCAATTCTTACAACCAGGTGATGAAGTTAAAGTTACGATTGATAATATTGGTACGTTAACTACTTATATCGCAAAAGATTAATGGCTATTCAACATATAAATCGTCATTACTAGCTCATAATCAGTAACTGACTCAATTGCGATGACGTACACAATACGTCTTTCTTGATTCCATATATTTATATAGGAGTGGTAAATTGAACGCATAATGCGCTCGATGCACCACTCCTTTTATCGTTTAACAATACGTTTGGATATAGATATGATATGATGATTAAGTAAAAAAGTAATCAATAGTATTGGGGGGGAATTTAGTCTTGTTACATATGCATATTGCAAGTTGGGCATTGACAATTATTTTATATGTAATTGCATTTTTACATATTTCAAAATCACAGGGTCCTACACCTATGTTTAAACCTTTACAAATGGCCTTGAGAGTCTTTATGTTACTTACATTGTTCTCAGGATTTTGGTTGTTAATTCAAGAATTTATGGCTGCTAGTCATGGCGGTGGCGGTAACCATATGTTGTTAACATTGAAGATGCTTTGTGGTATCGCAGTAGTTGCATTAATGGAAGTATCTATTGCGAAACGTAAGAAACACGAAGCAAGCCACGGTTTATTCTGGGCAACAATTATTTTAATCATTATTACTATGGCATTAGGTATTATCCTACCATGGGGTCCAATCAGTAGTCTTTTTGGAATTAGTTAAAATAAGATAAGTGATTCATGAAAGAGGTATGAGGCTGGGACATTAATAATATAATGAAGCTATTTTGCAAATTCGCAGTAGCTGACTGAACTGAGAAGGCGCTTAAACTAAGCGCCTTCTTAGTTTTAGTCATGCTTGTGGGCGGGGCCCCAGCAAAGAGAATTTCACTAAGAAATTCTACAAGCAAAGCAAGGTGGGAGTCGGGGCCCCAGCAAAGAGAATTTCACTAAGAAATTCTACAAGCAAAGCAAGCTGGGAGTAGACGACGAATTCAAAAGAATTCTGTCCCGCTCCCTTATTTTATAAATCCCGGGCTTTATAGCCAATCATATTAATCAAATCTTTAGGATGACTATAGGGTGGCGCATAGGCTACTTCAAATTCAGTTAATTCATCAACAGTAATGCCACTCATCATTGCCATTGAAATGACATCAATGCGTTTATCTACGCCTTCTTTTCCAATTGCGGCAGCACGCAATAGTTGACGACGCTCAGCGTCAAAATAAACACGCAAGTGGATATCTGTATTTCCAGGGTAATAACCAGCGTGTGTCCCAGAAGTAATTTCAACCATTTGAGTATCAAACTGAGATAATTCTTCAACTTTAACGCCCACACTTGCTAATGTATAGTCGAAAAATTTAACGATATTAGTACCTAGAAATCCTTTGAAAGTAATATGATCGTTACCAGCAAGTTGTTCAGCAATGATACTGGCGCCACGATGTGCACCCCATGCTAAAGGAACTTGTGCAGGTAGGTTGACATGGCGATAGAAAGAAGTGATGACGTCGCCCAATGCATAAATATTAGGGATATTCGTCTCAAATTTCTCATTAACTGGAATAAACCCTTTGTCATTTAATGCTATGTTTGATGACTCGATGAAGCTTGAATTTGGGTGTGTACCTACACCTTCAATAATTAAATCATAGTCTTCTTTGACACCTGATTTAAACGTTACTTGATGGTCATGAATGCTGATGATTTCTTCATTTAAACGATAAGGTATATGACGTGAATCAAGCTCGTCGAAGATAACTTGATTCATATCTTGGTCCATTAACTTGTTTACTTTTTCAGAACGGTGAATTAATGTAACCTCTAAACCTCTAGTATATAAGTTCTCTAAGACTTCTAATGAAATATAGCCTGCACCAACGACCAATGCTTTCTTAACTTGATGTTGCTCAATAAATTGATCAATTGCATCAGTATCTTCCATATTGCGTAAAGTGAAAATGAAATCATTATCAAAGCCTAATGAATTAGCACCTGCACCTGGACTTAGAATGAGTTTGTCATAACTAGTTTCAAATGTTTCTTTAGTTTCACGATTTAACACTGTGACGGTTTGAGCTTTATCATTAATAGCAATCACTTCGTGATACGTTTTTACTGTAATATTTTTCTTCTCTTTAAACATATCTGGCGTAATCGGTAATACATCTTTTCGCTTATTTACAACATTGCCGAGATAGTAAGGCAGGCCACAATTAGCGAAACTCATGTCTCGGTCTTTTTCGAAAATGGTAATTTGACTGTCTTTATCTAAACGACGGATTTGACTAGCGCAAGTTGCACCACCGGCAACAGCTCCGACTACAATAATCTTTCGCATCGTATATTCCTCCATAAACATATAGTAAAAAAGTGAGACATTAGAAAAATATACATTTGTCTCACTTTATGAATTGATTGTTAACCTTTGTAAGGTATATTTAATTTAAAGAAATCATTTAAATAACGACCGATACCGTCATCATTGTTTGAATAAGTAATATGGTTAGCAATATGTTTTAATTCATCAAGGCCATTGTCCATTGCAATGCCATATTTAGCATATTTGATCATTTCGATATCATTATCCTCGTCTCCGAAAGTGATAATGTGAGAAGATTCGATTCCTAGATAATCTTTGACTTGATCAATACCACGTGCCTTGCTTATACCACGTTTAACAATTTCAATGACTGGGAACGGTGCACCCCAACGTCTGTGTTCAATATTCTCCGCATAGAAACGCGTAAGCATTTGCTTGATTCTAGGAATGTAAATTTCTTCGGCTTCTACAAGTAAAGATGTGGGCGCTTCGTCTAATTCTTCTAATAAATTACCTGTTTCTATTTTAGGGTTACCCATTGAGAAACCTTCAAATAATCTAGGATCGTGATTATTAATAAAGACATGATCGCGTACCTCAGCAATAATATTTGTAATTTTTGCTTTTTGAAGTGATTCAATCATATTTCTAGCTAAGTCTACATCTAAAACTTCATGGGTCGTTTTAAAATCATCTGATTTAGGATGATGCACATAAGCACCATTGAAGTTTACAATAGGTGTGTCCATATTTAACTCATGGTAATATATTTGGCTTGCACGATAAGGTCGACCAGTTGCAATCATAATTTGATGACCTTGTTTTTTTAAGGTTGTAAGTACTTTTTTAGTATACTCACCAATTTCTTTATTATCATTTAATAATGTTCCATCTAAATCTAAACAAATTAAATAAGGTTTCATATATTTCTCCTTAAGCTACATATCAATAGAATAAAGTTCACTATCATTTTATATCAAATGTCTGTGAAGGTGATACATTAAATCAACGCTATAGTGTCATTATAACGTCTTTAATCGTTTAGTGGTATCATAGCATTTTATTGGCGTTTTGTCGGATATTTGATATATTAGTGTAAAGATAAATAATGAGAGGTGATACTAATGGAAGAGGCATTAAAAGACAGTATCCTAGGAGCACTTGAAATGGTTATTGACCCTGAATTAGGTATTGATATCGTTAATTTAGGTTTAGTATATAAAGTGAATGTTGATGATGATGGTTTGTGTACAGTTGAAATGACACTAACTTCAATGGGCTGCCCACTTGGACCACAAATTATCGAACAAATTAAAACAGTATTAGCTGAAATTCCAGAAATTCAAGATACAGAAGTTAATATTGTTTGGAATCCACCTTGGAATAAAGACATGATGTCAAGATACGCTAAAATTGCATTAGGCGTTGGTTAATTAATCGCTTAGAAACAATAGTACACGATGATGATGTACTATTGTTTTTTATTTTAAATGATCTTAACTTTTTAATGGTATCGATTCAAAGTCATATCTTCAGTGCGTATAGTGACAAAGTGATGTTAATAAATGACATAATTGTAATATAAATTGAATTTGTTTAATCGTTATACTACAATACATAAGAATTACAATATAAAATGATTTAAATTGTACTTGCATTTATGAAAATTTATAATAAATGCGCCAAATTATATAAAATAATATTATAGTTCAAGCTCAGACATCTAAGTATAAAACTCGATTTAACCATACACATTAAAATATTAAAGAATATTAAGCTAAATCATATTCACTCATGTTGTTGATCATCGACTTTCGTTTTATCCTGATTTTCAGTGCTTTAGTAATTAATGAATTTATCAAAATTTATTATTTAATAGGGAAAGAATGTGAACAATGAAACAAGATTTTGAAAAAGGGAATCAACGTAAGACTAAAATGCGTTACATGCCTGGTTTAGATGGACTAAGAGCAATTGCTGTCTTAGGTATTATTATCTACCATTTAAACAGGAAATGGCTTACAGGGGGATTCATAGGTGTAGATACCTTCTTCGTTATTTCTGGATATTTAATCACAAGCTTGCTTTTAAAGGAATACGAAGAAAAGGGCATAATAAACCTGAAACAATTCTGGTTACGACGCGTAAAACGGTTACTTCCAGCAGTTGTTGTGTTATTAATCGTCGTTGAAATTGCTACATTAATATTTGAACCACAGGAAATTGTACGAGTTAAACATGACATTATAGCCGCATTATTCTATGTGTCGAACTGGTGGTATATTGCCAAAGATGTTAACTACTTCGAGCAATTTTCATTTATGCCATTAAAACACTTATGGTCACTTGCAATTGAAGAACAGTTCTATTTGTTCTTCCCGTTTGTGTTAGTTATTTTACTCTTAACAATTAAAAAATATCGCAACGTCACTTTGATATTATGGATTATTTCTCTAGCATCTTTATTAGCGATGGTCGTTATTTCTCAACCCAACGTTGGATATTCTAGAGTTTATTTTGGGACAGATACACGCTTACAAACATTATTATTGGGTGTAATATTAGCATTTTTATGGCCACCGTTTAAATTGAAAGCACATCCGCCAAAGGTGCTGCAACGTTCTATTGATGGAATCGGTATAATAGGACTTCTCATACTGATATACTTATTCTTCACAGTAAAAGATACGAGTGCATGGATTTATAATGGTGGATTTTATCTTATATCAGGTATGACGTTATTCGTTATTGCTAGTGTAGTACATCCATCTAGCATTTTAGCTAAAGCGTTAGGTAATCGCGTATTCGTTTATATTGGTAAACGCTCATACAGTTTATACCTATGGCATTTTCCTGTTATAAGTTTTATACACATACACTTTGTTGATGGACAGCTTCCAATGTATGTGTATGTTATCGATATCGTACTTACAGTATTTTTTGCTGAATTATCATATCGATATGTAGAGACACCGTTTAGACGTGAAGGTTTCAAGGCATTTTCATTCAATCATCTAAAAAGACCTAAATTCATCAGAACGATCATATCAATAATAGCGTTAATACCAATAGTATTAATATTTATTGGGGTCTTTGACCGTTTTGGAAAAGATGACATTGAAAATAAAGCAAATTCATTTAATACGAATGAGCAAGATAAATATTTAATCAGAATGATGCCTGGTGAAAATATAAAAATCGATGGTTCAAATAGTAATAGTAAAAGTAAAAAACAGGTGTATACCGATATAAGTCCATTACTCATTGGAGACTCTGTAATGGTAGATATTGGTGAGACATTTAAATCTCAAGTGCCTAAAGCAACTATTGATGGTAAAGTAGGTCGTCATTTACAAGAGGCGCTCTCAATTGCAGGCAATTATTCTAACTATAATAAACCTTCAGATAAAGTTGTTTTAGAACTAGGTACTAACGGTGATTTTACAGAGGAAGAATTAAATCAATTAATCAGTAAGTTTGGTAAAGCACAAATTTATTTAGTAAATACGCGCGTACCTCGTGATTGGCAAGATAACGTTAATAAACAGCTTGCTAATGCTGCTAAAAAGCATAAAAATGTAACCTTAGTAGATTGGTACCAACGCTCTGCAGGACATCCTGAATACTTCGCACCAGATGGCGTTCATCTTGAAAATAGTGGTGTAAAAGCATTATCTGATGAAATAATTAAAGCGATGAAGAAAAATTCGAATAATAAATAAGACATGCTAAGCGTTTGAATCAAAAATAAACAGTTGAGCTATGTAGCACATGCGCTCTAACTGACTAAATTGAGAATGCACTTTTAATTAACTCAATACTAGTCATCTGTGTGAGACTGAGACGATGAATTCGATAAGAATTCCGTTTCGGTCTCTTATTTAATTTGACGATAATTTGATGTTTATACCAGAATGAACTGTGATAAAACATAGCATAAAAGCACTATATTAAGCGCGTCAAATATGCGTGTACAAGCTATTTCAGAAAAATAAAAAAGTTGAGTATAACTGTTGATTAATCATTTAAGACGGTCTATAATGTAATTAAGGTCAAAGAAAGTCAAAGTCAAAAACAAAGAAGTACTTGGCCTTGCTCTTATCAAATCAATAGGGGTGAAAAATTTGGATATTAATCAAATGACTTATGCAATTCAAGGTGCATTACAAAAAGCCATTGAATTGAGTAAAGAAAACGAATTACAAAACATTGAAATCGAAGCAATTTTAAAAGGAACTTTAGAAGAAACTGATAGTTTATTTAAAAGTATATTAGAACGCGCAAATATCGATACAGATAAATTAAATCAAGCATATAACGAAAAATTAAAAAATTATCCCTCAGTACAAGGAGATAATATTCAATACGGACAATATATTGGTTCAAAAGCGAATGAATTATTAAATAAAGCTGAATCATATATGAAAGAATACGAAGATGACTATATCTCAATGGAACACGTCCTGCGTGCTGCGATGGATATCGATGACACAACAAAACAGATTGTTGGAAATAAAGAAGAAGTTGTAAAGGAAATTATTACTAAAGTTAGAGGGGGAAATCATGTGACTTCACAAAATCCAGAAGTAAATTATGAAGCTTTAGAGAAATATGGTCGTGACTTAGTTGAAGAGGTACGCCAAGGTAAAATGGACCCTGTCATTGGTAGAGATGAAGAAATTCGTAATACCATTCGAATTTTAAGTCGTAAAACGAAAAATAACCCAGTCTTAATTGGTGAACCAGGTGTAGGTAAAACAGCGATTGTTGAAGGCTTGGCACAACGTATTGTACGTAAAGACGTGCCTGAATCATTATTAGATAAAACAATTTTCGAATTAGACTTAAGTGCCTTAGTTGCGGGTGCGAAATTCAGAGGTGAATTCGAAGAACGTCTTAAAGCAGTGCTTAAAGAAGTAAAAGAATCTGATGGACGAATCATCTTATTCATTGACGAAATTCACATGTTAGTAGGCGCAGGTAAAACAGACGGCACAATGGATGCCGGCAATATGTTGAAACCGATGTTAGCACGTGGTGAATTACATTGTATCGGTGCTACTACTTTAAATGAATACAGAGAGTATATTGAAAAAGACTCTGCATTAGAACGTCGTTTCCAAAAAGTAGGCGTAAGTGAACCAGACGTAGAAGACACAATTTCAATCTTACGTGGCTTGAAAGAACGTTACGAAGTATATCACGGTGTACGCATTCAAGACCGTGCTTTAGTAGCAGCAGCTGAATTATCAGATCGCTACATTACTGATAGATTCTTACCTGACAAAGCCATCGACTTAGTCGACCAAGCTTGTGCCACAATTCGTACTGAAATGGGCTCAAACCCAACTGAATTAGATCAAGTGAACCGTCGTGTCATGCAATTAGAAATTGAAGAAAGTGCATTAAAAAATGAATCTGATAATGCTAGTAAACATCGCTTAGAAGAACTACAAGAAGAACTTTCAAATGAAAAAGAAAAACAAGCATCATTACAATCTCGTGTTGAACAAGAAAAAGAAAAAATCGCAAAAGTACAAGAAAAACGTGCTGAATTAGACCGTAGTCGTCAAGCTTTAGAAGATGCACAAACTAAAGGCGACCTTGAAAAAGCAGCTGAATTACAATATGGTACAATTCCTCAATTAGAAAAAGAGTTAAAAGCATTTGAAGAAGCATACCAAGATGAACAAGGTGACAGTGAACGCATGATTCGTGAAGTCGTTTCTGACGAAGAAATTGGCGACATTGTGAGTCAATGGACTGGTATTCCAGTTTCTAAATTAGTTGAAACAGAAAGAGAAAAATTATTAAGTTTAAGTGATATCTTACACGAACGTGTGGTAGGTCAAGATAAAGCGGTAGACTTGGTATCTGATGCTGTTGTAAGAGCACGTGCGGGTATTAAAGATCCTAATAGACCAATTGGTAGTTTCTTATTCTTAGGACCAACTGGTGTAGGTAAAACTGAATTGGCTAAATCATTAGCTGCATCATTATTCGATTCTGAAAAACATATGATTCGAATTGATATGAGTGAGTATATGGAGAAACACTCTGTTTCTAGATTAATTGGTGCCCCTCCAGGCTATGTAGGTCATGATGAAGGTGGTCAATTAACTGAAGCGGTTAGACGTAACCCATACTCAGTAATCTTGCTTGATGAAGTTGAAAAAGCACATAGTGATGTATTCAACGTGTTACTTCAAATCCTAGACGAAGGTCGTTTAACTGACTCTAAGGGACGTAGTGTTGACTTTAAAAACACAATTATCATTATGACTAGTAACATCGGTTCTCAAGTATTACTTGAGAATGTCAAAGATACAGGTGAAATTACTGAAGACACTGAAAAAGCTGTAATGGATAGTTTACATGCTTTCTTTAAACCTGAAATCTTAAACCGTATGGATGATATTGTATTATTCAAACCATTATCTGTTAACGACATGAGTATGATTGTTGATAAAATTTTAACGCAATTAAATATTCGTTTAATGGATCAACGACTTTCTATTGAAGTATCTGATGACGCGAAAAAATGGTTAGGTGAAGAAGCTTACGAACCACAATTTGGTGCAAGACCATTGAAACGTTTTGTACAACGTCAAATTGAAACACCATTAGCACGTATGATGATTAAAGAAAGTATGCCAGAGGGTACTGTTGTGAATGTTGATTTAGATGATAATCAAGAATTAACTTTCGATGTACAAAAACCTGAAAATGAATAATGAATGATTAGGGGTAACCTAGAGAGTGTGATGCGCACTTTTTAGGTTTTTTTATGGGAATTCAGTGTACTTCTGCATAGTGTTGGGTTCGCTTGCCCTAGGCATGGCTTAAGCCAATGGTTAGTAAGGATAAGCAATTCATCACTTTAGAAGCCTT
>NZ_JAESMI010000091.1:0-378 GCF_017893095.1 Staphylococcus sp. GDX8P80P
TTTTGAGACGTATTTGTTTTCTTGTTTTAGTACATTTTTCATTGTTGATATGTTGGTTTAAATCTTCGATTTCTTTATCTAAATGACTACCAATCAAATCTATTTCTTCTTTTGTTAATTCATTATCATGATCTTCTTTAATTTCCGGTATGATTTTATTGGTTACCAATTCATGGTAGAGGGCTTTAGAATCCTCATTCATCTTTGATTCATGGTTTTGAATACTCTTTTTCCATACAAATGTATATCGATTGGCATTTGCTTCAATTTTTGTACCATCAATAAAAATAGCTTTATCATCTATAAGATTTTGTTTTACACACTGACTGTAAAACAAAATCTTATAGATGATAAAGCTATTTTTATTGACGATACAAA
>NZ_JAESMI010000092.1:0-2006 GCF_017893095.1 Staphylococcus sp. GDX8P80P
AAGCTGTGGATTGTCCGTAGGACAATGGTAGGAGAGCGTTCTAAGGGCGTTGAAGCATGATCGCAAGGACATGTGGAGCGCTTAGAAGTGAGAATGCCGGTGTGAGTAGCGAAAGACGGGTGAGAATCCCGTCCACCGATTGACTAAGGTTTCCAGAGGAAGGCTCGTCCGCTCTGGGTTAGTCGGGTCCTAAGCTGAGGCCGACAGGCGTAGGCGATGGATAACAGGTTGATATTCCTGTACCACCTAACATCGTTTTAATCGATGGGGGGACGCAGTAGGATAGGCGAAGCGTACGATTGGATTGTACGTCTAAGCAGTGAGATTGAGTGTTAGGCAAATCCGGCACTCTTAAGATTGAGCTGTGATGGGGAGAGGAAATTGTTTCCTCGAGTCGTTGATTTCACACTGCCGAGAAAAGCCTCTAGATAGATAATAGGTGCCCGTACCGCAAACCGACACAGGTAGTCAAGATGAGAATTCTAAGGTGAGCGAGCGAACTCTCGTTAAGGAACTCGGCAAAATGACCCCGTAACTTCGGGAGAAGGGGTGCTCTTTAGGGTGCAAGCCCAGAAGAGCCGCAGTGAATAGGCCCAAGCGACTGTTTATCAAAAACACAGGTCTCTGCTAAACCGTAAGGTGATGTATAGGGGCTGACGCCTGCCCGGTGCTGGAAGGTTAAGAGGAGTGGTTAGCTTCTGCGAAGCTACGAATCGAAGCCCCAGTAAACGGCGGCCGTAACTATAACGGTCCTAAGGTAGCGAAATTCCTTGTCGGGTAAGTTCCGACCCGCACGAAAGGCGTAACGATTTGGGCACTGTCTCAACGAGAGACTCGGTGAAATCATAGTACCTGTGAAGATGCAGGTTACCCGCGACAGGACGGAAAGACCCCGTGGAGCTTTACTGTAGCCTGATATTGAAATTCGGCACAGCTTGTACAGGATAGGTAGGAGCCTTTGAAACGTGAGCGCTAGCTTACGTGGAGGCGCTGGTGGGATACTACCCTAGCTGTGTTGGCTTTCTAACCCGCACCACTTATCGTGGTGGGAGACAGTGTCAGGCGGGCAGTTTGACTGGGGCGGTCGCCTCCTAAAAGGTAACGGAGGCGCTCAAAGGTTCCCTCAGAATGGTTGGAAATCATTCATAGAGTGTAAAGGCATAAGGGAGCTTGACTGCGAGACCTACAAGTCGAGCAGGGTCGAAAGACGGACTTAGTGATCCGGTGGTTCCGCATGGAAGGGCCATCGCTCAACGGATAAAAGCTACCCCGGGGATAACAGGCTTATCTCCCCCAAGAGTTCACATCGACGGGGAGGTTTGGCACCTCGATGTCGGCTCATCGCATCCTGGGGCTGTAGTCGGTCCCAAGGGTTGGGCTGTTCGCCCATTAAAGCGGTACGCGAGCTGGGTTCAGAACGTCGTGAGACAGTTCGGTCCCTATCCGTCGTGGGCGTAGGAAATTTGAGAGGAGCTGTCCTTAGTACGAGAGGACCGGGATGGACATACCTCTGGTGTACCAGTTGTCGTGCCAACGGCATAGCTGGGTAGCTATGTATGGACGGGATAAGTGCTGAAAGCATCTAAGCATGAAGCCCCCCTCAAGATGAGATTTCCCAACTTCGGTTATAAGATCCCTCAAAGATGATGAGGTTAATAGGTTCGAGGTGGAAGCGTGGCGACACGTGGAGCTGACGAATACTAAT
This sequence comes from Staphylococcus sp. GDX8P80P, assembly GCF_017893095.1. Taxonomy (NCBI): domain Bacteria; kingdom Bacillati; phylum Bacillota; class Bacilli; order Caryophanales; family Staphylococcaceae; genus Staphylococcus; species Staphylococcus sp. GDX8P80P. The sequence continues at coordinate 1,706 of NZ_JAESMI010000092.1, forward strand.
CGATCGAAGACTTAATCAATTTATTTCAAAGTTTTGCGAAGCAAAATCATTTACTTACTATCTAGTTTTGAATGTATAATCATTCTCTTGTCTGGTGACAATGGCAAGGAGGTCACACCTGTTCCCATGCCGAACACAGAAGTTAAGCTCCTTAGCGCCGATGGTAGTTGGATTTACGTTCCGCTAGAGTAGGACGTTGCCAGGCAAAGTAAAGGGAGCGGGACAGAATTCTTTTAAATAAGTCGTCACACTCCCAGCTTGCTTTGCTTGTTGAATTTCTTGATGAAATGCGATTTGTTGG
>NZ_JAESMI010000093.1:0-2799 GCF_017893095.1 Staphylococcus sp. GDX8P80P
GAAACAGTAAATGCTAGTTTTGCTATTAGTTATCGTTAATTTTTTTACCATCTGTACGATCTGATTCGCCTTTGTCTTTATGCGCGTTAGGATTGTCTTTTTTGTCAGAACTTTTCTTAACATTGTCTACTGGGTCATCATTATTACCGCATGCCCCTAATAGTAAAAAACTTGAAAGCAGTACAAAAGCTACTTTTTTCATATGTGTCACCCTTTGTTTAATTATATTTAATATCTAATTGATATAAATAATATTAATATAAGTATGTCACACTTTTCTAAAAATTCAACAGTTAATAATAATTTATAAATTCAATTAAATCGAATAAATGAGATAAGCTACGTCATTGTTATCTCATTCACTGAGTGACAAGGCCAGTTACAGTGAATATAGAAAACACGCAATTTTACTGCTAATTAATTTGTACTATTATCTGTCTCATTAGTATTACTTTCTGCTGATGTATCATTACTTCTAAACTGTCCATTTGCACTATCTTCAGAATAACTTTGGATCTGATTATCATCTGCTTGATTTTCGGCATTTGACTGGTCTTCAGCACTTGAGTTGTTGTCTGTAGTAGCATTCTCGTTTGAACCGTTGTGATCGCCATTATTAGTGTTGTTATTTATATTTCTGCCATTTTGATTATAAGATTGGTTTGAGTTGTTTGATTGATTTGAATTTTGATTATTGACTGCATTGTTTTGTGTAGTTCCTTGTTGTGTAGAAGGTGTTTCATTAGTTGATTGTTCAGCGGTTGGTTGTTCTTGTTGTGTGCCTTGCTGTTCTTGAGTATTTGTTTCATTGTTAGCTGATGTTTCTTCAGAGCGATTTTGTTCTTCTTGAGTAACATTACTATCATCTTTATCGTTGTTATTATCTTTTTTGTCTTTGCTTTGTTTATCCTTATCTTTATCTTTTTCTTTAGACGATTTATCCTCTTTAGATTGTGTTGCGTGATTTTCAGATGGATTGTTACTTTCAATCATTTTATGAATGCCTAATGCAAGCATGCTAAGTAAAATAATCGTAATAGCCATTGCGAAATATTTTAAATAGTTTTTATTTTTAAAAACTGCCACAATAGCGAATAAAATTAAAATAATCGCTATGATTAATAATACCGTGCCTGTATAGAACAACAGTTTCTCCATAGGCTACCTCCATTTAATTTACATTGTTAATTGTATTGTACTACACATATTATAAAATACATATTACCTTGTAATTAACATCTAATTACTATTTGAAAACAGTAGTGCAAAGGCTTTATGTATCACACTAATTGACTCTATCGTAAATGTTAATCTCCTCATTCTCTTTGCTGACAGAAACATATAGTTTTTCATCATTAAGTTGTGTTTCATTTGATGTTTGATTTAAGTCGATTTCTGCTAATATTCTAAATGCACCATTATGATAAGGTTCAACTATAGAGATTTCATTTTCATATGCTTGAACCATTAATTGTCTATGTGATTGATTATTAATTTTCCAGTTAGTCATATATTCACCTTTTTCATAAAAATAAAACTACGTTAGTCATAGTCTAACGTAGCGGTTTGATTATTTAAAACTTTGTTCTATCTCCGTGAAAGCTTTGTTAGTAATCGTAATATCGTCAATTCTATCTGCTGTTAGTTGTCCATCTAGATAACCATGATCAATGAGTACTTTACAATTCTCTAAAAAATCATCATATTCACGATCACAGAAATAATCGTCTTGTGTTTTTATACTATTACCAAAATAATTTGCTTCATTTTCTGACTGACCTTCATTAGAACGTTCCATATATAATTTATAAAATTTCGCTATTGTATATTTTTGTTCTTGAGTTAATGTTTCTAACATAACACGTTCCCCCTCACTATAGTACTTTATACCCAATTTAAATAGGGGTGAAAACGTAGTGAGGATAGCCTAACACCTGAGAATAGATTATTGAGCGTTTTCGATGCCTTGATTAACTGCTTTGGCAAATTTGTAGAACGTACGGGTGTAGTTGTCTGGATTCGATCTTGTTTGTTGATCCAGTTGTTTATCTTTAAAAAATAGCGCACGTTGTCCGGTTGTTAATTCAAGTTGAACGCCGGTATCATTGTCATTTCTATTAATGATATTGGAGGATGATGTCGCCTCAATACCTTTAGGACTCTTTTGAACTGTGAAACCTTTACGTTTTAATGATTTTGTTATTGATTTGGCTAATTGTTTATCTTTGCCACCAACGTAAACAATTGGATCTTCACCTGCATAGCCATGAATGGATATAGTCTCTTCGGAGTGGTCCAACATTTTTAAGAGGGTTGGTTCATCAAATACAGTTGAAGTAATATGCAAACGTTCATTATGTTTAGGCATTAATCCTTCAAAAGTATAAAAATCATAGTTACCTAGATTGGCTACACGACGAGCGAGTTCAGTCGTACCTGGTTCAATACCTCCGCCGTGAATGGCCGTAACAAGGATGTGATTATCTTTGCGGTTTTTTGTTTTAACACGCCAGTCTTTACCTTCTGTTGTATCATCTTTTAATTCTTGAAAACTTGAATAATAATCTAGTGAGCGATTTTGTTTTTCTTCACGCGTTTTATAAAGGATAAATGCAATCGCTATAATAGCAATAATTAAGACAGAAACAAATAAATAATATACTTTTGAATACCAGTTTTTTCTTTTTCTCATACGACCTTCCTTTTTACATGTAATAATAAAAATGTGTAAATTAACTTTTATATTATAAATTATATTACTCATAAGCTCAAATATTGTTAATTAGTCAAGTCCAGACT
>NZ_JAESMI010000094.1:0-558 GCF_017893095.1 Staphylococcus sp. GDX8P80P
CAAAGAAAAATTGATGTGGAACCTGTTTTTGGATTTATGAAGGCTATTTTGGGTTTTACTCGGATGTTTGTTCGAGGGATAGATAAAGCTAAAAGAGAACTAGGATTTGGGAGTGGGACAGAATTCTTTTAAATTCGTCGTCCCACCCCTGCAAAGGTGACTAGAACTGAGAAAAGCTTGATTTAAGCGCCTTCTCAGTTCAGTCAACTACTGCGAATTTGCTAAATAGTATTATTATATTATTTATGTCCCAGACTCTTAATATAAGAAAAGTAACAGCTCAACGAGCTGAAAATAATCAAAAAAATTATAAAAAAGACAATTTCTTGTCAGTTTTGGAGTTATATGGCACAAATTTTGTTCTTTAAATGGCAAAACACCTCTTATTAACTAAATAAGAGGTGTTTATGATTATCTCAATTTAAACTTTTCTATAGCTAATTTAAACTCGTCTCTAACACGTTGGAATTCTGACCATTCTTTACCTGCTGGATCATCAAAACCCCAATGCTCTTTTTTAACGTTTGGTGGTAAAATAGGACAATTATCGTCTGCATC
>NZ_JAESMI010000095.1:0-8067 GCF_017893095.1 Staphylococcus sp. GDX8P80P
ATTATACGGACTTTATCTTCACCTCAATAACTTAATACTACCATAATTGCTGAGTTAAATGAAAAATGATGATAATAACATATAAGTATAAATTATTTTAAGCGATTTATGATATTGATATAATAGGTATATTAAAAAGGCTTTTTAGAGTAATAAAGAAGGATGATGATATATGCGTGTAGCTATAATTGGAATGGGTACGGCTGGTGTGAGTGTTTTAAGGCAGTTAGTCAAAAATGAAGCATTTAAATATTTAGAGGTAGATGTCTATGATAATGAAAAGAATATGGGACAAGGTGTGCCATTTCAAAATGACAGTAGTCAGTTACTCATAAATTTGCCAACAAAGCAGATGAGTTTAAATTTAGATGATGACGAAGAATTCTGGAATTGGTATCAAGAACAATCAGAGTTTAAATTTGATAATCCTAAGTACTTACCTCGATTTGTGTTTGGTCATTATATGAAATCTTATCTATCTAACTTTGACCTATTATTTGATAATCTTTCGGTTATCAAGCGTCCAGTTCGTGAAATTTTTACAAATTCAGAAATAGATGAGACGACATTAAAATATTATGTATGTACATCAGAAGATATGAGTGAATGGAAAGAATACGACTATATCTTCTTAACAACAGGTACTTTCGCTTATCATGATCCGTATCAATTAAAAGGTGAAAAAGGATATATTCAAACACCTTATCCTACATATAATACATTGGATGAAGTTTCAGAATCAGATGATATAGCCATAATTGGAACTGGATTAGCTAGTTTAGATGTTGTTAGGTATGTCGCTACACATCATCCTAAGTTGCCAATTACTATGACGAGTCGTTCAGCACATCTGCCAAGTGTAAGAGGGAATATGGTTGATATTGAATTCAAATATTTAACTAAACAAAAGTTTAATGAGCTAAAAGGAAAACATTTTGGAAATGTTCCATTAGAAATCGCTTTTGAATTATTTCAACAAGAATGTGAAGACCGTAATATAGAGTTAGATAAATTAATACATAGACGTACCGGTAATACAATTAAAGATTTACAATATGATCTCGAACGTGCAAATGAAATCGGAGTATTTCAAAGTTTGATTGAAAATGTTAAAGAGAATTTGAATTGGATATGGAATAGTTTCAGTCGAGAAGATCAGCAAGCCTTTGATAAGCGATTTTCAAAACATATTCAATTAAATTCAAATCCAATGCCACCACGTACAGCAGAATTAATTATTAAACTCATACGTAATCAATCACTTATTATTAAAAGAGGATTAGAGGATATTAAACATGCAGATGACGGTTATTTATTAACATTTAAAGATGAGCGACAACCTAAACTATATGATGTCATAATCAATTCAACTGGATCCAAAACACATTTGTCAGATTTAGATGACGAAGATCAGCTTATACTGAACCTTCAAAATAGACAAATCGTTCAGCCTCATCCAATGGGTGGTATTCAAATTATTCCAGAAACGAATCAAGTCATTAGCCCAAGATATGGAACATTAAATAATATGATTGCCATTGGACAAGTGACGAACGGTGTTAACAAGTTAAGAAATGGTGTGAAGATGATTGTTGATCAAGCAGTAAGTTCTGTCAACTATATGTACGACAATCAAAGTAAGTTTGATCACATCGATGCTTAAAGTGCATGTTTACACTTAAATGACCAAATTGCATCAATGGTTACACTGTTTAATATTATATAGCGTAGACGGTTTGTAATTTTTAAACAATAAGCGTATGATGATTAGTGTAGTAATCAAACTACATTAACTCTAATAATCACAATTTCATATGAATTCTTTCGGGGCGGGGTGCAATTCCCAACCGGCAGTAAATTAAGCCTGCGACCTGTCAAAGTATATGGTTAACTACTTTGATGGCTGATCTAGTGAAAGTCTAGAGCCGACAGTGAAAGTCTGGATGGGAGAAAGAATCGAGACGTCAATTTAAGTTATAATGACGCTTATTTAGCATACACATTTAAGAAATGTTGTAAGCTTATTTGAACATATATTTAATTTCCCTATGCCTGTAAATGTTTTATTGGTATAGGGAATTTTTATTTTGAGGTGATGAATTGAGTTATTTTATGAATTATGCAATACAACTCGCACAAATGGTTGAAGGTCAAACGGGTGTTAACCCGCCAGTGGGTGCTGTCGTAGTCAAGAACGGTAGAATTGTCGGACTGGGTGCACATCTTAAACAAGGTGATAAACACGCGGAAGTACAAGCACTTGATATGGCTGGAGAAAATGCAAAAGGTGGAACGATTTACATTTCGTTAGAACCTTGTACGCACTTTGGCTCAACACCACCATGTGTGAATAAAATTATAGAATTTGGACTAAGTAAAGTTGTTTACGCTGTTAAAGATACAACATTACCTTCTGAAGGGGATGTTATATTAGAACAAGCTGGCATCGAAGTTGAATATCAATACACAGAAGATGCAGCTGCGTTGTATCGTGACTTTTTCAAAGCTAAGTCAGAACAATTACCTGAAATCACGATGAAAGTGTCTGTATCATTAGATGGTAAACAGGCTACTGATATGGGTCAAAGCAAATGGATTACAAATTCAGATGTGAAACAAGATGTTTATCATTTAAGACACACGCATGATGCTGTATTAACAGGTAATGGCACAATTAACGCTGACAATCCCCAATATACGACGCGTATTCCAAACGGTAAACATCCTATTCGAATCGTTTTATCAAGAAGTGGCAATATTGACTTTACAAAGCAATTGTTCCAAGATTCTTCAAGCGAAGTATGGATATACACAGAAAATGAGCATCTTAAAAGTCCAAACTCAAATGTCAAAATAATCTATTTAACTGAATGTAAATTAAAAGATATTTTAAAAGATATTTATAAGCGAGGTATTGGTAAGTTATTAATAGAAGCTGGACCTCGTGTAACTTCGGAATTTCTCCAAACACATTTTATCGATCAACTTATTATTTATTACGCCCCGAAAATAATAGGTGGTTCTGGGAAAAATCAATTCTATCAAACAAATGATGTCATTGATTTAAACCACGCCACGCAATTTGAAATTATTTCTACTGAGTTAATTAATCAAAATTTAAAAATGATCTTGCGAAAGAAGTGACAACTCATGTTTACAGGTATCGTTGAAGAAATTGGTACTGTCAAGAATATTCGTACGCATCAATCAGTTAGAACACTGGATATTGCTTGTCAAACGATTGTAGAAGACATGCACATTGGTGATTCTATTAGTGTGAATGGTGCATGTCTAACGGTGATTGATTTTACAAGTAACTATTTTTCGGTACAAGTTATTAAAGGTACTGAAGATAAAACATACTTATCACAAATTAAGCAAAATGATGAAGTGAATTTAGAACGCGCAATGCCAGGAGATGGTCGCTTTGGAGGTCATTTCGTTTTAGGTCACGTCGATGATAAAGGTGTGATTACGCATGTAAACGAAACATCTAATTCAAGAATTGTTTCGATTAAAGCATCGCCAACGATTATTAAACAGATGGTTAAACAAGGCTCTATCACTGTAGATGGTGTAAGCTTAACTGTTTTTGATCTTCGGAATGATAGTTTTGATATTCATTTAATACCTGAAACGAGACGTTCAACGATTTTATCTTCCAAGCAAAAAGGAGATTCAGTTCATCTAGAAACGGATGTTCTTTTCAAATACGTTGAACGAATGATGAGTAGAAATGAATCAGAGCTTACATTAGATAAGCTGAAAGCATTTGGATTTTAGGAGGCGTAAGATTAAATGAAATTTGATGAGATAAAAGATGCACTAAATGCTTTAAAACGTGGTGAAAGTATTATTGTAGTGGACGATGAAGATCGTGAAAATGAAGGTGACCTGGTTGCTGTTACGCAATGGATGAATGATAATACCATCAATTTTATGGCAAAAGAAGGTAGAGGATTGATTTGTGCACCAATTAGTAAAGATATAGCTCAAAGATTAAATCTAAACACAATGGTTGATCATAATACGGATGACTTTGGAACGAATTTCACAGTTAGTGTCGATCATGTAACAACTTCAACTGGTATAAGTGCATTTGACCGAATGGCAACGGCACGTGCCTTAATTAATCCTGAATCTACACCGTCGGATTTTCATAAACCTGGTCATCTATTTCCACTCATTGCTAAGGAAAAGGGTGTATTAGAACGTTCCGGTCATACTGAAGCGGCTGTTGATTTAGCCAAACTTACGCAAGCTAAACCTGCTGGTGTAATATGCGAAATTATGAACGAAGATGGCACTATGGCTAAAGGTGAACAACTTGAAGCATTTAAACAACGTCATGGCCTTAAAATGATTACAATTGAAAGTTTAGTTAAATACCAGAAGGATAAAAACGCTAATGTTGAATTGAAAGCAAAGGTAAATATGCCAACAGATTACGGTTCTTTTGAAATGTATGGATTTGAATCACCATTAACTAATGAAGAAATTGTTGTACTTGCTAAGGGTAAACCACGTGCGACTGAAAATGTACGTATTCACTCCGCTTGTTTAACAGGTGACATCTTCCATAGTCAAAGATGCGATTGTGGTGCACAACTAGAAGTGGCAATGAAATATATTCATTCGCATGGTGGCTTAATTATCTATTTACCTCAAGAGGGGAGAGGGATAGGGTTAATAAATAAACTAAGAGCATATGAATTGATTGAACAGGGTCATGATACAGTAACAGCTAACTTAGCTTTAGGTTTTGATGAAGATTTGAGAGATTATCACATTGCAGCACAAATATTAAATTATTTTAATGTACAACAAGTGAACTTGTTAAGTAATAATCCCAAAAAATTTGAAGGTTTATCTGAATATGGTATTACAGTTGCGGATCGTACACCAATTATAGTGGCAGAAACTGAATATAACCATGAGTATATGAATACCAAAAAAATCAAAATGGGTCATTTAATTTAGGAGGAATAAATATGAACTTTGAAGGTAAATTAGTAGGAACAGATTTAAAAGTAGCAATTGTAGTAAGTCGTTTTAATGATTTCATTACCAATCGTTTATTAGATGGTGCGAAAGATACACTCGTACGTCATGGTGTTGAAGAGGGTAATATTGATGTTGCATATGTCCCTGGTGCATTTGAGATTCCATTAGTCTCAAAAAAACTTGCCCAAAAAGGTGCATACGACGCAATTATAACTTTAGGTTGTGTTATAAGAGGCGCAACATCTCATTATGATTATGTGTGTAATGAGGTAGCTAAAGGTGTTTCTAAGGCAAATGACGTGAGTGATACACCAGTTATATTTGGTGTATTAACAACAGAAAGTATTGAACAAGCAGTTGAAAGAGCGGGTACTAAAGCAGGAAATAAAGGTGCCGAAGCTGCAGTAAGTGCGATTGAAATGGCTAATTTATTAAAACAGTTTTAATTTGAAATGATAGGGAGTGGGACAGAATTCTTTTAAATTCGTCGTCCACTCCCAACTTGCTTAGCTTGTAAAATCACTTTCGTGATTTTTTGTGTTGGGGCCCCGACTCCCAGCTTGCTTTGCTTGTAGAATTTCTTGATGAAATTCTCTTTGCTGGGCCCCGCCTGCAAGGGTGACTAGAACTGAGAAAAGCTTGATTTAAGCGCCTTCTCAGTTCAGTCAGCTACTGCGAATTTGCAAAATAGCTTCACTATATTATTTTTGTCCCGGACTTATCGTTTTATAAGTTTAGTTACACCTGAAATTATAAAGGCTGCTCCAAGTCCTAAACTAGTGAAAAGACCAATTTTCTTCAATGTTTTAGTTGAGACGAACTCTTGATATGCTAGTGCTAAATTTTGTGGACGCTCAGCTAATCTACGCATGAAATAACCGAACCAGTCATTACCATATGGTACATAAATAGTGAAATGGTATCCTTGTCGTGCAATTTCTTCAGCTAATTCGCTACGGAATCCATATAACATTTGAAATTCGAATTGATCCTTATCGATATTATGTAATTTAACAAATTGTTTAACATGGTTAATAATTTGGTCATCATGTGTAGCGATAGAAGTGAAATTTTTAGCATTTAAAAGTCGTTTTTCGATGATTTTTATGTAATTTTCATCAATTTCTTCTTTAGTTTGAAAAGCGATTTGTTGATCCTCTTTATAAGCACCTTTGACTAATCTTAAGCGTAAATTAGGATATTTATCAATTAAATTGACTGCATCATAAAGATAAGCTTGTATTACAGTACCAACGTTTCTGAATTCCCCTTTAAGACGATCTAGTACTTCAACGATTTGTTGTAAACTGTCATATTTTTCAGTGTCAATGTTAATATGCATATTATTGAATTCATTAGCTTTAAGTAATATTTCTCTTAAATTGTGATAAGCTAATTCTGTATCAAATTCACCACCAAGTGAACTTAATTTTACTGACATATGTGCATCAACATTATAATCTTTAATGGCTTGCATAACTTCTAAAATTTCATTTTTTGCTTGATTTGCTTCTTCAACCGTTCCAACAAATTCGCCAAGATTATCTACTGTAACAGCAATATTTAAATCGTTGAGTCTCTCGATTGTATCAATTAGTTGCTCGATCGTATTGCCAGCTACAACTTTGTTAGCACCCATTTTGGGTCCTACTTTTTTGGCAGTTTCATTTAAATATGTGCTATTTGATAATGCAATAAAAAAATTTTTGAAAAGTGACATATCCCATTCCTCCAAATTACATTAAACTAATAATTTAATAATAGTTTAGCATGAATATTACATAGTAGAAAGCGTTTTCAATTATCTGAATACTATAAAAAAGAGTATAATTACATCGCCGGACAATAATTATAATGAGATTGTGTCTCAGATTTACACCAGACTTAACAGATAATCTGATATAATACATTTATTGAAATATAAGTTAGAGAGGAATCATACATATGTGGAAATGGGAAACTGAACATGATGCTAAAGGTGTCGTTGTTATAGTGCATAATATCTTAGAGCATACTGGTAGATATGCTTATGTCATTACGATGTTAAGACGTAATGGCTATCACGTAATCATGGGTGATTTACCTGGCCAAGGTCAAACTTCTAGAGCGAGTAAAGGGCAACTCGAGCATTTTGATATTTACCATGAAACGCTGTTGGAATGGGTTAGAATCGCAAATGAATATAAAATTCCTACATTCGTTATGGGCGTCGGGCTAGGTGGATTGATATTATTAAATGTACTTGAAAAAACAGAATTGCCTATCGAGGGTATGTTACTCCTTTCTCCATTGTTAGAATTTAAAAGAAACAATAAAACGCGCAAAGATATGCTTATCTCTAATATTGGTAAAGGTTCTAAGGATGCACGCTTCAACTTAGGTATAGAACCTGAAGACTTAACACGAAATGATGAAGTAATTGATGAAACAAATCAAGATGGTTTAATGTTAAGAAAGGTAACTTATAAATGGTATAACATTGTTCTAGAAACAATGAAAGATACAGTACAACATTTGAAAGACATCCAATCAATGCCAACATTACTCATGTATGGCACAGAAGATAAAATATTAGAATTGCGTTCTTTAGAAGAATTAAAAAATAAACTTAGCACGAATGAATTTTATTATAAAGTTTGGCAAGGGCTCTATCACGAGATTCATAATGAACCTGAACGTGATCAAGTGATGCGCTATGTTTTAACATTTTTAAATAACAGTGTGAATACTATGGGCTTTATTGTTAGTGAAGAAGAAATTGAAGAAGTATGATACATTTGGCTAACCAATGATTTAATTTGTTGGTTAGCTTTTTTTAAACACCTAATTAAATATAATGCAATTGTTTGATTGAATAAGTTAATTTAGTAATAGTAAGTTAATAACTTTTAAAGATAAGTAAAAATATAATATAATGTAAATGATAAAGTCCGTATAATTGTGTAAAAGTAAAAAGGCCATATAACAGTCCTTTTACGGTACAATGTTTTTAACGACAAAAACATACCCAGGAGGACTTTTACATGACCCAAGTACATTTTACACAGAAAAGCGAAGAGATTC
>NZ_JAESMI010000096.1:0-8978 GCF_017893095.1 Staphylococcus sp. GDX8P80P
TACTTGACTAATCGTAGGAATGGGAGTGGGACAGAATTCTTTTAAATTCGTCGTCCCACTCCCAACTTGCTTTGCTTGTAGAATTTCTTAGTGAAATTCTCTTTGTTAGGGCCCCGCCCGCAAGGATGACTAGAACTGAGAAAAGCTTGATTTAAGCGCCTTCTCAGTTCAGTTAGCTACTGCGAATTTGCAAAATAGCTTCATTATATTATTTATTTACACCCCTACTTTTATGACTGACTTATCTTGAGATATCTTGAGATATCATGAGATATCATGAGCCCATTGTTAATTGAAATCGATCAACTACTGTCAATGTTCGTAGTCGTTTCAGTCATTGATTATAATAATTGATTATCTTCTACATATTGTTCAAGTATTTGATGCATTTTATCGAACATCAATTCTAAACCATGAACAGTTGAGTCATGATATTCTTTTTTCTTTTGTTTATATTCTAATGTTGTTAAACGTCTTTCACGTTCGACTAATGACTGATAATAGAAGAACATTTGTGTACCGCCACTTTCACGTTCTTCAAATTCGACTTCAATAATATCTTCTTGATCACTTAATCCAGGCATACCAATTGTCATTTTAATATATTCGTTATTAACGAGTTCTTGATATGTACCTTGAATTATATTTTGACGCCCATTACGTGAATCCACAATTCGATATGAACCGCCTTCTTTCATATCTACATCAATAGATTTATTTGTACGTTGAGAAGTCATAAACCATTGTTTTAATAAATCTGCATCTGTCCAAGCTTGATATACTAATTCTGGTGAGTATTTCAATAAGCGTTCGATATGAATTTCAACATGTTCATTCTCTACATTATATTTTGCCACTTGTTTCACCTACTTTCACTCTTACTTCTATTTTAACGTATTTCAATACAGTTCCAAACTTTGAACTATTAAAATGTTTAATTATTTTAAATTTCTTAATAAAAAACAACCTACACAACTGAGCTGATTACTTAGGATTGCTGTTCGGCTTAGCTTTAACACGTGGATATCTTAATATAATAGCTAAAATGCCACAAATTCCTAGTAAAAAGGAATAAATGCAATACGGCATAACACTAAACGGAGATATACTTGCCACGCCAGCTGCTGCAATGACTTGTGGACTATAAGGTAAAAAACCTTGGAAACATCCCGCAAATATATCTAACAAACTTGCAGATTTACGCGGATCAACATCATATTCATCAGCAATATTTTTCGCAAGTGGCCCCGACATGATAATTGAAATTGTATTATTAGCTGTTGCAATATCTGCAGCACTCACTAATCCAGCAATACCAAATTCTGCGCCACGTTTCGTTTTAACTTTAGAACGAACAAAATTCAATAACCATTCAATGCCACCATTGTGTTGAATGATTCCAACTAAACCACCAATTAGCACTGCAATGATTGCAATATCCTCCATACCAATAATTCCTTCTGATACTGATTGTAATAATCCCTTCCAACCAAAAGAACCATCAAACAAGCCAATCAAACCAGATAATAATGTACCACCGATTAAAACGATGATTACATTCACACCAATCAGTGCTAAGGCTAATACCAATACGTAAGGAATGACTTTAATTAAATTGTAGTCATAGCTTTTAGAGTGATCTATTGAAATGCCATTAGTAAGGAAGAATAAGACAACGATTGTTAATAGTGCTCCTGGTAATACAATCCAAAAATTCACTTTAAATTTATCTTTCATTCGTGTCTTTTGCGTTCGAACGGCAGCTATTGTTGTATCAGAAATCATTGATAAATTATCGCCGAACATGGCACCACCTACAACCGTACCCATTGCTAACGCTGCTGGAATATCCGTTGCTTGAGCAAACCCAAAGCCAACAGGTGCTAATGCCGCAACGGTTCCTACTGAAGTACCCATTGAAATAGAAACAAACATACATATTACAAATAAACCAACGATAATTAAATTCTGCGGTATTAATGATAAACCTAAATTTACAGTTGATTCAACGCCACCCATTTTTTCAGTTGTGGTTGAAAAGGCACCGGCCAATATAAAGATAAAGACCATCAAAATAATGTTTGAATGACCTGCACCTCTTGTAAATACCTCAACTTTATTAGCGAATGTTTCTTTTCTATTCATAATTAAGGCAACGATAACAGTAATTGTGATTGCTACATTAAGGGGCATATTTGTAAAATCACCTGTAACTGCACCAACACCTAAAAACAAGGCAATAAATAATACTAGTGGCAGTAACGCCCATGCATTGCCTTTTCTTTGTTCTTCCATACTTAACCTACTTTCCTTATAAAAATAATTTTATTATTAAAGTTACAAGAATACTGTCATAACGTCAATAAAGTTTTATGGAAATTGCATATTTAAAATCATCGTTAATGACATGACATTAACGATTGGGTCGTTCAATTGTAAATTGCTCTCCTAATTTAGCGTAATCATTACCTGCTAAACGTGCAACAGGTTTGAGTTGATTTGCATTAATTTTACTGTCTTCAAAATATACATCGTCCTGTATATGATACTTAACAATTGTTCCAATAATTAAGTCGGCACCCTCATCTTCAGAGCCTAATAAAATCATTTGTTCAAGTTGACACTCAAATCTAATTTTGGCTTCTTTGATTGCTGGTACATCAATAATATCAGAAGTAATCATATGGAGTTCAGTCAAATCAAGTTCATTGTCTTCAGGTTGGATTGGCGCTGCAGTTTTATTAATTTCTTCAACATTATCTTCATCCGTAATATGAACAACAAATGATTTAACGTTTTCAATATTGATTGCGGTATCTTTGCGTTTTCCTGCTTTTCTTTGTGCGGAAATAGCAATCATAGGTGGCGCATTATTAACGATATTGAAAAAGCTAAATGGTGCGGCATTTAAACGCCCTTCGCTATCTGAAGATGTAACAAATGCGATAGGTCTTGGAATAATCGAACCACTTAATAATTTATAATTTTGAATATCTGTTAATTGCTTAGGATCAATGTGCTTCACGCTCTATCACTCCTACTCATTTCATTATAAAAACGCAAGAGTCTTATTCAAACCCTTGCGTTGGATTTACAATTTTATATTTAATTAATTTGAATACCACCAGTTACACCGAAGACTTGACCAGTTGTATAACTTGAGTCCTCAGAAGCAAGTAGGACGTATGTGCCAGCTAGCTCTACAGGTTGTCCTGCTCTACCTAGTGGTGTATCTTGACCAAATTGTGGTATCGCAGACTGTGGTTGACCTCCAGTGATTTGTAATGGAGACCAGAATGGACCAGGTGCAACGCAATTCACTCGAATCCCCTTCTCTCCTAATTGTTCAGAGAAGCTTTTCGTGAGTGAGATGATGGCTGCTTTTGATGCTGCATAGTCGTGAATAAGTGGATTGGGATTATAGCCTTGAACAGATGATGTTGTTGTTATAGATCCACCAGGTTGTAAATAATCTAATGCCTTTTGCACGGTCCAAAATACTGGATATACATTGGTTTCAAATGTTTCTTTAAACGATTGCGTATCAAATCCTTGTAATGTGTCATGATACTGTTGATGACCTGCTACTAATGTCACATTATCTAAACCACCTAGTTCATTATACGCTTGTTCAACTAAATCATAATTAAATTGTTCATCACGAACATCCCCAGGTATTAAGACAGCTTTACGTCCTGCCTTTTCAATAACGTCTTTAACTTCTTGCGCATCTTGTTCTTCACTTGGAAGGTAGTTAATGGCAACATCGGCGCCTTCTTTCGCATAAGCGATAGCAGCAGCACGTCCAATTGCTGAATCGCCTCCCGTTACCAACATTTTATAATCCAATAAACGATGATGCCCCTCATAGGAAGTTTCCCCACAATCAGGCTGTGGTGTTAAATTGGATTGAAGTCCTGGTAAATTTTGTTCTTGTTTTTCAAAATCAGATGACTTAAATTTAGTTCTTGGATCTTGTGCGCCCATTTTATTCAACTCCTAAAGCATGTTTAGTGTTTGTTTACCCGTTCTTTTTGATTTTTAAATCAATTATTGAAAAATATCACACAGTCACACACACCATATTTAAATTTCATCATTGGCGATGAATTAAATTAAATCGCTTCAAACAACTGATCAATGAGCGTTATAAAATATTCTGGGACTTTCTCAAGTATACGTTCATCTGGATCAAATTTCGGATGATGTAGATCGTATTTACTATTTGAACCAATAAATGCAAACACACCAGGATGATTAGCTAATAAACCAGAAAAATCTTCACCAATCGTATATGGATTCTCTAATTCAATGATGTTATAACCGACCTTTTTAGCGGCTTCTTTAGCATGTTGCGTTAAGTACGCATCATTGACTACCGTTCCTGGAAGTCTGGTATAAACAACCTCAATTTCTACATTAAATAATTGCTCTAACCCTTGGGCTATCTCATGAAATCGCTGTTCTATATAATTTTGAATCTCAGGTTTAAACGAACGCACTGTGCCTTGGACATAAGCTTGATCAGCAATTACATTCCATGTATTACCAGATGATACTTCTCCAATCGTCACTACCGCACTATCAAAAGCCGATATATTTCGACTTACAATCGTTTGTAGACTTGTAATTAATTGACCGAGTACCATAACTGGATCATTACCTTGTTCAGGTTTCGCAGCATGCGCACCTTTACCGTGAATTTTAAATTCAAAACGATCAACAGCGGACGTAATAGGACCAGCCTTAATTGCAAATTCTCCAATATCTAATGTTGGATAGTTATGGAATCCAAGAATAGCTTTGACATCATCTAAGACATCTGTCTCTGCAATTGCTTTAGCACCATAACCCGTTTCTTCTGCAGGTTGGAATATCAATTTCACACGACCTTTAAGTGTTTGCTCTTGTTCTTTTAATTTAGTGGCAATAGCTAAGATGCTAGCCATATGAATGTCGTGACCACACGCATGCATCACGCCTTCATTAGTTGAAGTGAATTCATGGTCAACTTGCTCTGTAATCGGTAACGCATCTATATCTGTACGTACAGCAATACATGGTTCTCCTTGACCAATTTCAGCTATGAGACCTGTTTCTAAAGGAAGGTCAATGATTTTAATATCATATGCTTGCAATATACGTTTTATACGTTTCGTCGTTTCGTATTCTTTCTGAGATACTTCAGGAAATTGATGAAATGTTCGTCTCCAATTGACATAGTCATTAAACGTTGTCATATCGATTGTCGTCCTTTCTTTTTGAAAATAAAGTGAATACCATAATAAATCAATGTCCCTATAACGACACCAATAGCTAAATTGTGAGACATTAAAATTAATATCATCGTTATCATCATAACGATGCCATGTGTAATTGGCGCTTCTCTCAAATGTTTAAATGTACGTCTATCAAACGTATTTAAGGATATCGTAATGAGTACCGATGCCAAAACTGCCATAGGAATTAATCCTACAATTGGGCCCAAAATGACAACACATGATAAAAGAAACATTCCAGTAATCAATGTCGCTAACCGTGTTGTGGCGCCCATTTTAAAATTAAACTTTGACTGACCTACTAAAGCGCTTGAACCATAGCCACCTAGAAATCCAACTAACACATTAGCTAACCCTTGACCCATCACTTCACGATCTTTATTCGATTCACTTTGCGTTATGGTGTCCATCATATCGTTAGTAAGATTGGTTTGAACGACAGAAATGATAGCCATGGTTAATGCATATAACAAGATAATACTAAGTGCATGTGCATTTAGTAATTCTGTATAAACAGAAGGCTTAGGGAGAGTAAGTCGAATTTGTGCTAAATCATGTACCAATTGAACATTGGGTTTAATTAAATAACTTACTACTGTTAATACGATGATGGCGATTAGTGGCGCCGGTATCAATCGTATCAATTTCGAGGATAAATAAATGATAAGAAATGTTGCAATTGCTACATAATACGTTGCAGTTGTAATGCCAAAGATATATTTTATTTGTGTCGTAAGTAGTAACATACCCAGGGCATTCATAAATCCTATAACCACAGTATCAGGAATATGATGGAGTATCTTATCTATACGACATAACCCAAAGATAATCAAAATGATGCCCATTACAATTGTTGACATAATTAAATAATGAACATTGTATTGTTCAACAAGTGGTGCACCTACAATAGAAATACCACTACTAGGACCAGATACCATACTAATCCGTTCTCCTAGCAAACTTATAAACAACATCATTAATCCACAACTCATCAACCCTACAGTAGGACTAATATGCACGATAAACGAGAAAGCTATAGATACTGGGAGTAATGCTAACCCCATTAAGATACCAGCCAAGATATTTTGTGCAACATCACCACGCCATTGTTGCTTATAGCTTAATCGTTTCATCACCAGTCACTCCCCTATTAGTTTATATCGTAACATAATTGTCAAACTTTTCTATCAATTTAAATTAGAAAAAGAGCGGGACGTTGAATTCTAGTTGAATTCAACGTCCCGCTCCCACATATATGAATAAATGGTTTATAAGCAATTGATACGTCATCGTTAACGGTATAGTCTTATCATTCACGTTAATTATTGATACTTATACTAAGAAATGATGAATTAAATTTGCTGCTAATTTAGATGTACGATCATCTACATCATAGTCAGGATTGGTCTCTGCAATACTAATGGAAGATACTTTTTCACTTAATATGATTCGTTTACTAATTTCAAATACTGAATGCGGATATAATCCCAATACACTTGGTGCACTAACGCCTGGCGCAAACGCACTATCAATCACATCCATACATATCGTAAACATAATCGTATCATGATCGTGAATAAATCGTTCTACTTTATCTTTAATGGTAGGTGATACTTGATGTAAGAGTTCATCCGCATACACATAGATAACATCGTTGTCTTTCGCATAATCATACAATGCGCGCGTATTACCACCTTGAGCTAATCCTAGTACTAAATAATCAGCCTTATCATCATTATCTAGTATTTCTCGAAACATCGTGCCAGATGTAGGTGGTTCATCAGGTCGTGTATCGAAATGCGCATCAATATTTATAATGCCAATTGAAGCATCTGGATAGACATCTCTTGTCGCTAAATATTGGGCATAGGCAATATCATGTCCACCACCAATGAGAAAGGCTTGCTGATGTTGTTGAATAACTTTAGCGGATAACTGTGCCATCTCCTGTTGCGTCTCTCTTAGACAGTCATTCGTATGTGAGACATTGCCATAGTCAACAAGCATATCACACTCACTTAAATCCGGAAGTTTCGCAAACTCACGTTTAATAGCGTCTGGTCCTTTTCTTGCTCCTACTCTACCCTTATTGTTCTCTACACCTTTATCAACCGCATATCCTAAGAAACCAACGCCTGTCTTCTCTCCTACATTTTCCATTTTTTCTAAATTAGCAAATTGTACTGTTTGAAAATGTCTAAACTGTTTGGGATCTGTGTCGCTATCTAAACGACCTGTCCAAAGTTGCGGATTACCTTGTGTATACATTTCATTGCCCCCTATTGATTTACTCTATACCATTATCTTACACCACAATGTAATGCATCGTTAATGTTACGTTATACTTTTGCTTACCCTTTTCAAATTAATTTAAGACATTAAAAATTGTTTTCAATCATATAAAAATAATTCAAGACTATTACATTTTAATGATATTTAAAATGGACAATTTATTTATACCCTTGTAATATGTATAATATTAAAGAAAGAGATTTTACGGTTACCCTAATGGAGGTTACATAAATGAAGACGAATCGTATATCAGGATTTCAATGGGCGTTAACAATATTCGTATTCTTCGTAGTTACGATGGCGCTATCATTAATCCTACGAGATTTCCAAGCAACAGTAGGTATCAAGCGTTTTGTATTTGATCTTACTGACCTTGCACCGTTTATCACAGCAGTTGTTTGTATTATTGCATTTAAAGATAAACGTGCTCAATTAGCTGGATTAAAATTTTCAGTTGATATCAGAGTTATTGAACGTATATTACTAGCACTGATTTTACCGCTAGTGATTTTCATGATTGGCATGTTTAGTTTTAATACTTTTGCCGATAGTTTCATTTTATTACAAGCAACTGATTTATCTGTATCAGTGCCAACAATCATTATCGGTCATCTTTTAATGGCATTTTTTGCGGAATTTGGATTCCGTTCATATTTACAAAATATTGTTGAAAATAAAGTGAATACATTTTTTGCTTCAATCATTGTTGGTTTAATTTATTCTGTTTGGGCAGCAAATACAACTTACGGAATGGAATATGCAGGATATCACTTCTTATATACATTCATGTTCTCAATGATTATCGGTGAATTAATTCGTGCAACAAAAGGGCGTACAATCTATATTGCAGTTGTATTCCATGCCGCAATGACATTTGCGCAAGTATTCTTATTTAGTGAAGAAACTGGTGACTTGTTCTCAATGAAAGTCATTGCTTTGAGTACAACATTAGTGGGTATTATCTTTATCATTTTAAGTTTAATCATTAGATTTATTGTATATAAAACAACAAATCGTTCACTAGATGAAGTCGAACCTAACAATTATTTAGATCATGTGAATGATGACGACATTACAGACTCAGATAGTGAAGATGTAGCTGATGACACAAGTGCTGACAAAGAAGACAACAAGACCACTCATCCTAACAGCGATGACAGTGTAAGTCACGCATCACAGTCTGAGACATCTTCAAGTAGTTCAGATGTAGAACTTAAAGAGAATACGGCTTATAAAGAAGAAAGACGTTCATCTGTTGTTGATGATGCCAAAGATGAAATCGACCATGTAAATGACACAGCGAATCATAAAACGGATAAGTAAAGCTTATACGCCTTGTGATTTCTTATAAAGACTCACAAGATATTTAAAAAGCCTAGGACATAATTAATATGATGGTGCTATTTT
>NZ_JAESMI010000097.1:0-17973 GCF_017893095.1 Staphylococcus sp. GDX8P80P
ACATCAGCCAATCGCTTAATTGGAGCCGTTCTTATGGACCTACATGATGAATGGATTTATTCTTCAAGAAAATACATCAATTTTGATAAGTAGAAATGGTAAAAACATTGTATAGCATTTTACACAGGAGTCTGGACTTGACTTCTAAATTTTTATTATAATCATAATTTTAAAAAATTTTCAATAAGCTCTGAATCTGAGATTCTAAATTAATATATATATAATATAATAGAAACTTCAATATTTCGTTTAGAGTATATAAAAAATGACGATTAATGAAATTCCTCCAATTAGAAAAGACAATAGCGATACAAATGAATTAAAATGTATACAATGAGAAAAAACAAAAATTAATTTAGTAAAACTAATAGACAATTATAGATACTTGATTACCTTAGTGCTAAATTATCATATATTATACTAATGTATTTCAATAAATACTTTATGATAAATTTGAAAAGTTACAATAATTATCATTGTAATTGAAATGACAATGATATACGGTGTATAACTATTTTCTCCTTGTAATCCTACAAGTGGTGTTGTAATAGCACCAATTAAATATTGCATTAAACCTACTAAGCTAGAAGCACTTCCGATACCTCTCGTTTGACCTTCTATTGCTATTGCGTATCCTAAAGTACCTATACCGGCGACTGGTCCAACTATAAGAATAAATGATGGTAATAAAATCCATAAAGTAAGGTGATTGGTTAACGCAATTATCGTAATAACTGTCCCTACTAATTGGATAGCTGAATATATACGAAAGAGTGTATGTTGATTCATGTGTTCAACGAGACGCCCTGTTATTTGGGCAGTGAAAATTAATCCTAGACCCGTCAAAGCAAAAATGTAGCTATATTGTTGGGCACTGAGACCGTATATATTTTGCATAATAAACGGAGAAGCTGCCATATATCCAAAGAACATAGCAAATGTAAAACCTTGAATAATCATTGGAATGACAAATGATTGACGTGTTAATAATAATTTAAAATCTTCAGCTATAATTTTAAAATGAGCCTGTCTACGATTTTGAGGAGGTAAAGTTTCATTGATTTTTAAATGTGTACCTATAAGCATTAAACTACTAAGTAATGCTAAAATCCAGAAAAGTATACGGAAATTTAAAAAATTTAAAATTATACCACCAAACATTGGTGCTAACACTGGTGCTGCTCCATTGACAAGCATTAACATTGCTAAAAACTGCGTGAGCTCTTTCCCTTTATATAAATCTGTGGCAATAGCTCTTGATAAGACGATACCAGCTCCACCAGCAAATCCTTGTATGAAACGAAATATAAGAACGATTGTAATATGCGGTGCAATTGCAATAACGATTGAAGATAAAATATAAACAATTAAACTAAATATTAAAGGATTTTTTCGACCAAACGTATCAGATAGTGTTCCAATAGTAATATTACCAAAAGCCAGGCCAATCATAAAAAATGTAAGTGTCATTTGAACTTGAGCAGTACTTGTATTTAGCATAGATTTAACTTCAGGCAATGCTGGTAGATACATATCAATTGATAGTGGACCAAACGCAGCCAGACCAGCCATAATTAGAATAAATAAAGGGGATATATTTTTTTCTTCATTATAAATTTCCTTTCTGGTTCTATTTTAAGAATTTGTCAATAAAAGAACACGAAAGTCAAAATAAAGACTTTCGTGTTCTTTTAAAGATTACTACTTTTTAGAGTCTAAAATTTTAATCATATATTCTGTTGTAACAACTTGTCCCATAAATGGAAATGTTTGTTCAATTGAAAATTGATGTAATGATGCTTCAGGTGCAGACATCATGTCAGAAACAAAATATTGATTATATGCATTTTGATAAGCATCACGCGCAGTAGTGTCAACACCCATATGTGTAGAAATGCCACCAATGACGATATTTTGAATACCTCGACGTCGTAGTTGTAAATCTAAGTCTGTGCCAAAAAAGCCACTAAATCCTCGTTTACTTACAACATAATCCGTTGATTTTACCCCAAGTTCATCAACTATTTCAGCAAAATCAGGATTCGGACTACCTCCTGGCAAGGATTTCATCGCATTAGGCTTTAGAGCATCTTTACCGTCAATAAAATCAACCCTAATAAATGCTATAAAACCTTCATTCTTTCTAAATAATTCCACCATTTTTGCAGCATTATTTAATACTGTTGAGACACTATGCGGAGCTGTTTCAGCAGTATTCGCAATACCTTTTTGTAAGTCAACTAAAACTAAAGCTGTATTCTTGAAATCCATTTTTATCTTCCTTTCGTTATCAAAGTTTTGAGGACTGAATACCTCGAACAAAAATTTTCAAAATACGATCTACAAATTGTTTGGAGGGAATCTTTTTAACATAATGTTGATACTCAAATACATCTGCTGAAAAAGAATTCAGTAAAATATCAGCATGAAAATCAGGATCATTGACAATATCCATTTTTGTTATACATGACATAACTTCTGATTTAAGTTTTACATAGAAGGGTGTCTGCATAAGTACACGATTTTTTTTGTCTGAACGTTCAATTTCTTTAATTAAACTTACATTTTTCTCCATAATTTCAATAAGAGATAAAAATATAAAACGAAGTAATTCTTGCTGATCAGTTTGAATTTTCTTTTTATAATCAATCTGATTAAACATGTGTTCAATTTCTTGACTCAACAGTGCAGAACAAATATCGGACTTATTGGAAAAGTGACGATATAATGTTCCTTTACCAATTTGAGCGGCTTCCGCTATTTTTTTCATACTTATCGAATCTACACCATACATATTGAAAAGTTCATTAGCTGTTTTTATAATAAGCTTTTCATTTTTAATAGCATCACTTCGCTTTGACATATAAACCTCACCTTCAAATTATTTGTTTCATACATATTTAATAAAACCATTATAAGTGAGACGGGTCTCCGTTTCAAGCGTTTAATCTAAAAAATATTTATTCTAATATACTTTTAAAAAAGTGGGTTTTAAAGATAGTGGGTGAATCAATTACTATTCTTTAATTTACTTTGATATTAGTATCATCTATTAAAACAAATCAATTTTTGCTAAGTTATAATTACTAGCTTTATTCATTTCTTCTAATACAATACTTTTAGTAAGAAGTAAAATTACGAAAACGATTACAAAAGCGATAAAATATGGCTCTCTGTCAAATTGGACTGATGGCCTCAATTATAGAGATTAAGCAACGAAACATTGCTTAATCTCTTTTTTGGTCTATATGCGTAAAGTTTAGAACACAAAATTATGCGATTGCGCAGGTGATTGTAATTTCTATAACCATAAGATACCCGTTTAATTAATTTAATTTTATTGTTAATGCCTTCAATTGGACCGTTGGTCAGATTAGTATAAGTGAGGGTGTTTTTGATGAAATCAGTGTACTTGCGTAAAGTCCCTACAACTGGCTTAAATTTTTTATGAGTCAGTGATAAGTCAATCATAGATAAAGTTGTCACTAATGCCGAGAAGTCATTCGTTTTAATACAGGTGCGTAGTTGATTTACATAGTGGTAAGTACGTTCTAATGTTGAGTTTAAAGCTAAAATATGCTTGACGACACCTTTTTCGGTCTTCCATTCTTTAAACAATCTCATTTTTTTATATTCAAAGGATTCTAAGTTTTCCGTAGGTTTTAAGACCAGTTTCCAATAACGTTTACCACTTATTGTAATCTGGGCGATGTGCGTTTTTTAGGTCATTCATGGCACTGACACGTGCCATATTAAGCGCACGATGAATAGATTGTACAATATGGAAGCGATCAATAATAATATGTGCATTAGGAAACATATTACGAATCAAATTTATATAAGGTGGATACATATCAATCGTAATGGTTTTTACTTTTTGACGTTCTTTTAAAGGAAACCGATTAAAATATCGTTTTAACGAAAATAAACGGTGATCTTCTACGATATCTACAATAGGATGCGTCAACGCATCGGCGTAAATAAAATTCATACTCCCTGATACATTTTTAACTCTTTTAAATTCATCCATCATAAGGTGTTCGGGCGAGGATTGATTAAGGCGTTTGATGTATTTGATTCGCAATCATATCAATGTATCTAGAGACCGTGGTAGGTGATACAGATGTATCACGGGCGATGGTTTTCTCTTAACGGACTTCTGTGGCTTTATCGACAATCGCTAGCTTGGTCGAGTTAGCAATATAGCAGTACATATCAACAACATTTGTTTTAGCAGTAAAGTGAGACTCACAACATTTACAATAAAAGCGTTGCTTCGCTAATACTAAATAAACTGGTCTTTCATTCATTTTATTAAGCGTAATGCATGATTGTTTCTTGCCATTTTTAACGATTGAATAATCCTTATTTTTATACCCACATAATGCCCACCTTGGAGGTGTATAGGATAGTTCACCGTAAAAGAATAAACAGGTCATTCCTTTATAGACTTTTTCATCTAATGTGTCTTCAAATTTAATATTTTTATCTTTAATTCTAAGTATTTTTGATATACAATCAGTCATAGGCGCAATATCTCTCCTCATTGTTGGTTTAAGGCACTTACAATTATAGAGATATTTGCGCCATTTTTATATTCTTAAAGACATAAAAAAATTGAACTGATTTTCATCAGTCCAATTAAGTATAGAACCTAAAAATATGTATATTAATTGATAAAGCGATGATATTATGTTAAACAATCAGCAGTTATTAACAAAGTTAAAGGGGATTATGAATTCGGAGATTTAGAACTTCAAGATATACAAAGTGAGTAAGTTATTGTTAAAGTGGTAGTTTTATATATTTATCACTCTGACGAAGCAATGAGAATTGGTGATGTAGAATTTTCTTTTCCAGCACTATTAGGACATGAAGGAGCAGGAATTATCGAAAAGGTAGGTGAGCAAGCTACAAATTTTAAAGTTGGAGATCAAGTTTTAATGGCTTACAATACTTGGGGAGAATGTGAAAACTGCAATTCAGAGAATCCTTCTTCTTGTATAAATTGGACTACATTAAATATGAGTGGGGCTAGAATAGACGGATCATACACATTCAAAAAGCAAGATGGAACAGCAGTATCTAATTTCTTTACGTAAAGCTCTTTTTCTACACATACAATTACAAATTATAGAAACTTAGTTAAAATAGATAATGATATTGATTTAAGATTAGTTGTCCCTTTAGGATGTGGATTCTTAACTGGAGCTTGAACAATTGTAAATGGCTTAAAACCTAAAGTTGGAGATAGTATAGTTGTATTTGGTACTGGTGCGGTAAGTTCAGCAGCATTAATGTTAGCAAAAGCACAAGGCTGTACAAAAGTTATTGCTGTAGAGATTCATGGTCGCAGATTAAGTACTGCAAAGGAATTAGGTGCCACGCATGTGATTAATATTTCTAATGAAGATTTAATTGAAGAAGTAAATAAAATAACTAATGGCAAAGGGGTGAGTTTTTCTGTTGACAAAATAGGAGTTTCAACTGTTATGTAGTCTGCTATAGATGTTCTTGGTACGCAAGGAGTAATGGCCTCTATAGCTGTAACACAAAATAAATTAGAAATGAATAGCTTTACAGATTTAGTACTCCAAAATAAGTCCATTAAGGTGTATTGATGAGTGATGCGATTGCTCAATTTGAAATATCTCAATTAATTGAATTATATAAGCAAGGACAATTTGATTTTAATAAATTAGTTAAATTTTATGACTTCGAATATATTAACCAAGCAATTTTAGATTCAAATTCTGGAAAAGTTATTAAACCGGTATTATTAATATCTATATCCAAAGTAATTCCAACTTTTTAAATTCAATACTTAGATTCTCAATTTTATATGTGATTTCTAAATAAAAAGCATTTAAAGATTACAAAAAAGAGCAGAACAGATAGCTAATTACTAGTTATCCGTTCTGCTCTTATATATATCTTTACCTCTTATGAGCCCAACTTTATATGAACTTACTTTCGTATATTTTCGTAGTTAATTTACATGGAATTTAAAGATTGTTTATGTTCTATATGTCTTTTCAACAGCCTTTATTGTTAATCAAGTATATAAGATTAAAACAAGCATTTTTAATCTCATAACTACAATTAACACAGCTCAAATAATAATTTCATTTCTTATAAATTGCTAACATGAATAAGTAGTAGTAGAAATATAAAATTAAATATTAAAGAGCTGAATTGCATTACCTCTTAAAATACCGTCAATTGTGTCTGGATCAATATCACTGTTTTTAATATAGTCTACACCACGTGTATATTTCTCATCTTGGAAGTAAGGGAAGTCTGACCCCATCATGAGCTTATCCTTACCGAATGTATCAATGGTATTGATTAAAGAAGGTTCATGGAAATTAGCAGTATCATACCAAAATTGACGATTTAATACTTCATATGGATCAATGTTAAAGGCGTTCCAGTCTTCGTAATTGTCTTTAATACGAGTCATGAAGAATGGTAAAGCACCACCTAAATGTGAAATATGGAATTTGATATTTGGATATTTTTGTGGAATCTCGTTTTTAATTAATTGTAACGTAATGAATGTAGATTCTAATGGTGCGCCAATCACCCATTCTAATTGATAGTCGTTCACGAGTGGACTTTGGGCACCACAACCAGTTGGATGAATATAAAGTGTTGCATTTAATTCGTTCATAGCTTCGAAGAAAGGTTCGAATTGTTTGTCGGCAACTGACACTTTATCTTTCACAATAGTTGGAATCGCAATACCTACAAAGGCATCTTTTTTAAGTAGTTCTTGCGCTTCTTTAATAGCTTGATCGACATATGGAAGAGATACTGCACCATATGCTAAGAAACGGTCTGGATATTGTTGAATCAATGATTCATATAAATCGTTAATCTCTTGTGCACTTTGATGTGCTTCTTCTTTTGTACCCCATTGTGGTGATTGTGGTGTGGCAGAGATGATTTGCATATCAACGCCAGCATCGTCCATCATTTTAAAGCGCTTGTCTAGATCTTCTTTAGAGGCAGATTGATTAATTCCTTTAGCAACCTCTGTACCTTGACTACCTAATTTGCCTAATTTCTCTAAATAGTCTTCGCTCCATAAATGTGCATGTGTATCAATCGCTTTTGCATTTGACATATGATTGTTCTCCTTTAATTAAATGACTATATTAAATATTTATCCAGTTTTAAAAAATATAATCTTTTATTGACGACGATTTAAACTTAAAACTTCGATTAAGCTAAGAACATTTAACATAAAGAATTTAGAAGCGGCTTTGGCACCTTGGTGACCATGTCCTGCTTTATAGTGATTGTAGATTGCTGTACCCATCACTATGTTAATCATTAGAGTGCCCACAACGACTAATTTTTGGCCAAGTTTGCCTAAAATTGAACTAAATAAAAAGATAGAACCTACAAATTCGAATAATCCTGCTAATCGCATTGAACGACGTGATAATCCGAATCCTTCTTTAAATTGTTGTGCCATAGCATCGTCATTTTTTACTTTTGGTAAACTACTTTTTAAAATTTCTTTTCCTACATATGCGTTAATAACATGTCTTAGTAACATGCTTAACACCTCCTATTAAATAATATTAAAGATTAGTGTGTTGTATTTGATTGTCTTTTTTCTGAGAAGAGTGCAATGAATGCACCTATCAGTGCTACAAAGGCAACGATATAAAATGTCATATCTAGACCATGGATAAGGCCGGCTGCACCGTGTAATGGTGAAAGGTGACCGAAACCAGTCATGAGTGTTACAAGTATACCTGTACCGATAGCTGCTGAAATTTGGCGAATTGTATTATTCATTGCCGTTCCATGCGCAATCAAGGATACAGGTAAAGCGTTTAATGCTTGTGTAGTCATTGGTGTCATAATCATAGAATTACCTAACATCAAGATTGAGAATGTCACAATGACATACAATGCTGATGTTTGTGGATTGAACTGTGCCATGAATAAGGCACCTATCATAATCAATAACATGCCAGTGATACTTAAACTTCGGCCGCCAACACGGTCGTATAATTTACCAGTAACAGGCGACAACAAGCCCATGACGAGTCCACCAGGTAATAAGATGAGACCAGATTCTAAAGGTGACCAATGCATCATGGTTTGCATGTATATAGGTAAAATAGTCAAATTACCGATAAAGAGTACAAACATTAATACAATTAAAGTCATCGAAATGGTGAAACTACGGTATTTAAATACTCTAAATTCGAGTAACGGTGAAGGTAGTTTCAACTGACGACGTATAAATAGCGCAAGTATAATGATGGAAATGATGATCGTCACGTAAACGGATGGATGTGACCAACCCAGGTTACCGGCTGAACTAAAGCCATAAAGTAAACCACCAAATCCTAATGTAGACATGATGACTGACAAGATGTCTAACGAAGGTTGTTGTGTCTCGGTAATATTTTTCAAATATAAAAAGCCGAAAATAGCGTCAACCACACTAATTAAGAGCACGACTAAAAATAGATAGCGCCAATCGAATAGGTGGATGAACCAACCTGCTGCTGTAGGACCAATCGCAGGTGCAAAGCCTATGACAAGACCGAAGATACCCATTGCCATACCACGTTTTTCAACAGGAAAAATAATGAATAATAGTGTTTGAGATAATGGCATTAAAATACCTGCACCTAACGCTTGAATACTACGACCCACTAATAATAATGGGAAATTAACACCCAACATACAGATTAAAGAACCAAGTATTAAACAGGTCGCAGCCGTAAAGAATAGTGTACGTAATGAAAATCTCTCAATTAAGTAGGCTGTGACAGGAATCATAATACCGTTCACTAACATAAAGATGGTCGTTAACCACTGTGCCGTACTACTTGATATCGCAAAGTCCTTCATGACCTCTGGCAATATCGTTGTAAGTAACGTTTGATTTAAGACACTAATAAAAGCACCAATCATCATGACCGCAATCATTAAATTACGTTGTTTTATATTTAAATGTGATGGTTGTGTCTGAGTCATAATTTCACCTCTTTTCTTAAATGGAATCAACTATCACTTATTTTATTCGGAATGCGTTCCGTTTGTCAAATTTATGAATTCAATATAATATAGATAGTGTTAAAAAACGAAAAAAGTAAAAAGGAGATGCTTAGTAATGAATATTGAAGGTCTTGAAAAATATTTAAATATAGATCCAAATAAATATAATGAACCAAGCTTGGAAGCATTAAATTATTATTTAAAACGATATATGTTAACAGTGCCTTTTGAAAATATAGATGTTCAAAATGGTGTGAGAATATCAGTAGAAGTAGATGATATCTATGAAAAAATCGTTAATCACCAACGTGGTGGTTTCTGTTATGAAATGAATCACTTCTTCAAAGCGTACTTAGAAGCAAAAGGCTTCACAGCAAATATGGTATCTGCAACTATTCATACACCAGGGGGCGGACGTAGTCTTAAAGGCTCTCATATGTCATTAATCGTGCCGATTGATAGTGTCAATTATGTCGCTGATGTCGGTTATGGTGACTTGCCAATAAGTGCTATGCCAATTAATAATCAAGATAGTGATGCAATCATTGAGGATATTAACGGAGAATATCGTGCCATTTATGTAAATGATAACTTATTCTACATTCAAAAATGGAAAGACAATGAGTGGGATACAGAATACGAAGCTGAGTTAGAACCTAGAGACATTCATGATTTTGATTATAATATCGAATACAATCAAACTAATCCTAATTCTACATTCGTTAAACGTTTGCTCGTTACAATGCCTAAATCATATGGTCGTGCGACAATGTCTCAAAATAATTTAACGTTAACGAAACAACGAGATAAAGAAAAATATGATGTGACAAGTGAAAATTATCGTCAATTTTTAAAAGAAGAATTCAATTTAGATGTTAAAATTAATAGATTAGAACCATAAAAGGGAGCACATCGTTTGGAAGGGGATAAGATGACCAATCAACGGAAAAAACGTAGTGATGCAACGCATAACAAAGCAATCATCTTACAGACAACGACCCAATTATTAGCACAGGGTGAAGATATTAGTGAGATGAATATGTCGGAAATCGCGAAGAAAGCTGGCGTGGGTGTAGGCACTTTATATCGTCACTTTGAAAGTAAATCGTTACTATGCCAAGCGATGATGGATGAAAAGGTTCATGATATGTTTGATGAAATGGATACGTTCCTTCATCAGCATCAAGATGCGTCTGTGAGGGATAAAATATATGGTGTTTTATCTATTTATTTAGATTTAAAAGAGGCAAACTTTAATGTCCTAAATTTTATTGAGAAATCAAATTCTCAACATCAGTCAATGATTAATATTCCGTTTTATGAACAACTGAAAGAATTGATTAAAGACCAGTTCACTAGTCAGCAACAGACCCAAGATTTAGAGTTTAAGATTAATTTGATGCTAAACTCATTTTCATCAGATTTCTATTACTTTGCCAAACACGATCAACAACTGACAAAAGACCAATTTTTAAGTAGACTATTAGATATATTTATAGGATAGATAATAGCTTGAAAGTTGGACAGAATTAAGAAAGGAGCAAATGTAAATAAACACTAGTTCATTAAATAGCCCCTTAAAATTTATTGTAGCCTGAGATATTAATTTATGTCCCAGGCTACAATTTTTATAAGTCATATGATAGATTGTTAAACTTTGCGATAACGCTTAAGTCCGATGATATTTAAAATGATAAATAAAATAATAAAGATAAGAAGAATAAGAACATCTTACCTGAACCACTAGGTCCTATTAGTCCCAAAAGTTCGCCTTCGTTAATGTCTAGACTGATTTGGTCTAAAACTTTATGTTTATCATAGGATTTTACTGCGTCTTTAAGTGAAGCAATCGTCTGCATCATGCTGTGTACCTCCTTATTTGACACTCTGCTTAATTACTGTATATTCAATATAAATCAATTTTCGACAATTGCATGCATCAATTGAAATAATCAGACACATGAGATATAAATGTTCAATAATGTTATGGGGGCGACACAAATGAACGAAGAAACCATGGATAAACGTGTGTATAAAATATTAACCAAAATTGAAAAAAAGTATGATTACACTACTAAATGTTAAATCTTATGATGACATTAGTATTAAAGATATTTGTGATGAAAGTGGCATTAGTAGGGGAACATTTTATCAACACTATAGAGATAAAGATGACTTTTTATTTCAATATCAAAAAGCCATGATGAAAAAAGGGAAGCGTCAATTGACACAAATTCAATTTGAGGAACGACGTCAATTCTTTGAACACGCGTTAAACTCTTGGATTAATGAAGGAGAATTACTACTTTTATTGTTAAGAGATAATGGCGTTTATATTGTCCACCAAGCCATGAAAAAGAATTTACAACAAAACATTGAAGTTCGTTTAGTGCCTATTATGAATACTTAGGCACTTACAAATAAGGAAAAATAATTTTTAATTATATGACACTGGCCCCCAAATAATGGGAATAATATAAAAACACTTTCGTTGAATTCATTTAAAATGAATCATACGGAGGTGTTTTTTCTATGAAAAGAGTGTCTTATTCATTAAAAACAAGTATAAAACTATTGAGATGAAAAAATCTGGTTATTCGATAAAAAAATTATAGAAACATTAAATATTAGAAATAGAACACAGGTGGAAACATGGTGGAGATGGTATCGAAATGGGGAAACTTATAGATTTTCTCAACAAGTCGGTAAGCAATATACTTATGGTAAAGAACTTGAAGAACTCTCAGAAGTAGAACGATTAAAATTAGAAAATAAGAGAAAAGATATAGAATTGGATATTTTAAAAAAGTACAAGGAATTGGAAAGGAAGTGGTACCAGCAGTAATCATAGATTTAGTGGAGCAATTAAAGCATAAGTATTCAGTAAAAATAATACTTGATGTTTTAGAAATACCTGAACTGACATATTATAGATGGGAACACAAGAACTATAAAAATGATGACTTGAAGCAAAAAATCATTCAATTGTGTAAAGACAACCAATACATCTATGGTTATCGAAAAATTACAACCTTGATTAATCAATTGTCTTCAGTAGCAGTTAATCATAAAAGAATTCAGAGAATCATGCAGAAGAATGATTTAAATTGTCGAGTTAGACCTAAAAAGACTAAAAGCATTGGTAAACCTTGTTATAAAACAGATAATTTACTACAAAGACAATTTAAAGCAAGTCAACCAATGGAAGTATTAACAACAAATATTACTTATTTATCTTTCGGTAACCCCATGTTGTATTTATCTTCAATTATGGATCTTTATAACGGAGAAATTGTTGCATATAAAATAAATAACAAACAGGATCAAAGCTTAGTAAATGATACATTGAATCAAATTGTAATTGATATTGTTGAAAATTACATTAAAAACTATAATAATAATCGAATTCAACAAAAGCTAGGCTACTTAGCCCCTGTAAAATACAGAGAATTAGCAGCCTAGAATATTGTTTTTTTATTAAGTTCCCACTTTAGGGGTTCAGTACCTCTAATTACTTATAGTCTTTCTTAATTAGTATAAATATTAAGAAAGGTGTATATCTTTGTAACCTTCATTTACATTAATAATGTTGTGATAACCTTTGTGTTCTAAAATACCAATAGCTATAGAACTTCTAATGCCAGATTGACAGTGTACATAAATATCATCATTTTTATTGAAAGGTAAATCTGTGTCTAAAAGTTTGCTATGTGATACATGAACCGCTTGAGATAAGTGGCCATTATTCATTATCATTACGTACATCTAATACATGTGATTCATTATCTGTAATGTCTTCACTATGAATAGAATGTGTTTGAACATTAAATTGGAGTAATTGACATCCAGCAAAGTCATTCGTATCTAATCAACTTTCAATAGGAATAAAGAAGTTGGCATATTTATAATGATATACAATATTTGAATAATTAAAAGGTACACCTTTAGTAGTGTAAAAAGTTAATTCATGACGCATACATGTATCGTTCGGATTAAGACTCAATTTTGGAGCTTCATTTTCAGAAAAAAATTCAATGTAAAAAATATATATCAGTGAAGCCAATATTAATTTTAAGTTGAGATTGAAGGTATTCTAAAATTGAACTTGCAGCAATTTGATTATCTAAACGATTAACTAAATATGTATTAAAGTATGATGTTTCAATACATAGAGGGTGATTATCTAGATAACGAATACGTTCTACATAATAGACGTGAGCATTTTTATCTTTTAAGCGTAAATGTTCTTTTACATTATTATCTGAACGAATAAGTTGATAGAAATCATCTTTTATTTCAATATTAGCTTTATTAATTATAAAAGATATATCTAAATTCTTATTTGAAGTGAATAGCACCTCGTTTTTATGTGCTAAATTTTTTGTTGTCATATTAAATAAATTAATAACTGATTTAACTAATTATTTTTCATCTTTCTCTAATTTGAACATACACATACCTTACTTTTATATTATTTTTAGTTTTACTTTAATAATTGTAAGATATACAATCAACTATAATCATAATAAATTTAAATGCATATAACAGTTCAGAGTTGAGGTGTATATATTGGAAAACGAAAATATAGAATATAAAACTGAGATACCTAAAGATACGAATAAATTAAAAGCGGAGATTGTTTCCTTTTTAAATAATAATGACGGTGGCAAAATTTTTATAGGCTTTGATGATTTTGGTAAACCTGTTAAGTTTAATAACTATCAGGATAAGATCAAAACATTTAAAGAATGGGAGGAAATAATTTCGAATTGGACGAGTGATGCTTTTGAACCATCAGCTAGAGGATTAATAAAAGTTTCTATAGAGAATGACTACGTACTTGTTAATATTTCAAGTGGACTTGAAAAGCCTTATCGTTATAAAACGAAAAAAGATAGCCATTTTGATAATATTTATATTAGAAGTGGAAGTACGAAAAGAAAAGCTAGTAAAGATGAAATTACTAGAATGTTAAAAAGGCAGTCTGCTCACTCGTATGATAATGAAAAAACATCTTATAAAATTCTTAACTTCAGTTATGCTAAAGAAATATTTGATAAGCTTGAAAGAGATTTTGATGATATTAGCTTAGGATTTAAGCGTAATAATACGGATTTGTATAATTATGCTGGCTTAATATTGAGTGACGGTAATCCTAACATAGCAAAATTGGCAGTTTATGATGGATTGGACGTAGTTGAATTTAAAGATAAGAAAGAATTTAAAGGCTCCGTTGCTAAACAAATTGATAATACGTTAGAAGCTATCGGAATGAGAAATAGTAAAAGAGTGACTATAAAGGCAAATGGTCAAAGGGAGGAAATGCTCTCTTATCCAGAAGTGGCTATACGAGAAGCAGTAGTTAATGCATTTGTGCATAGAGATTACACTTTATCCTCCGATGTTAAAATAGAACTTTACGATAATCGTCTTACGATTACATCGCCCGGCTCATTACCAGAAGGACTTACTATTGAAGATATTAAACATGGTGCTAATGCAAAAAGAAACCCTATATTAGTTCAAGCACTAGACAAGATGAATTATATTGAGAATTATGGTACAGGCATTAGAAGAATATTATCAAAATATAAAGATTTTAATATGCAACCTGAATTTGAAGCTACAGAAAATCAATTTATTGTAACTTTATATGATAGAAGTTACGCTACTAATAACATAAGCTTAAATGAAAGCCAAAAATTGATATTAAAATATTTAGAAAATGGCAAACAAGCTTCGCGTCAAGAAATCCAAGATGCTTTAGGGCTGAAAAAAAGCCATACATCTGAAATGTTAAGTAAATTAAAACAAGAAAAACTAATTAATACTTTAGGAACAGGTAGATCAACTACATATATTATAAATCATTAATTTATATGTATGTTATGTACTAATTGAAATTATATATCAATTTTACGACCGGACGAAAAAAGTAAAAATAAATATAATTTACGTTGGAATGTTATTATTGCAAAGGGTATGACGATTTTATTATTACCGGACGAAACATGGACGAAAAGCGAACGAATTTATTTTGATAAAGATACTGTCTGTATTTTTTTCTATATTTATTAGTGTACTTGCGCTCTTATTTAGTTTATATAAGTATACACTTATATTTTGGAGGTGTACTATTGAATTTAAAACAGCTATATAACCAATTAAATCAAGCAATAGAAAATATGTTAAATAATGGTTTAGAAGCGAGGGATGGTCAAGAAGAATTAATGTACGATGTTCTCCATGCATATGAAACTAATGAAAATTTAATTGTAGAAGCACAAGTAGGAATTGGTAAATCATTTGGATATTTAATCCCAGGAATACTTTTATCAAAAATTACTAATAAACCTCTAGTTGTATCAACTTCTTCAATTCAATTGACAGAACAATTAATAAACGACATTAAAGTGGTCGAGAAAATATTAAATGTTCCAGTTGAATCCATAATAGGAAAAGGAATGACTAATTTCCCGTGTTTTAATAAAATTTACAAAAATAATTTAAAAGGACAATTATTAAACGAAGCACTTAATATAGCTTATCAAGGTCAAACTAAGCAAAAAGTAAGAGATACAAATTTGAAATGGAATCAAATTTCTACTGATAACTGTATTTTAGATAAATGTAAGTATAAAAAAGATTGTGCTTACTATGAAATGAGAAATCGTTTAAAAACAGGAAACCAATATATTAGATTGGGTGAGTATAAACCAAAAGTTATAGTTGTCAATCAAGATATGTTATTAATGAACTTTAAAAAAAATGAACAAGGGCAAAAAAATTTAATTTATGATAACCCTTGTATGCTTATTATTGATGAAGTTCATAATTTAGAAGATAAACAACGTGCTAATATGACTAATAGCGTTAATTCTCAAACCACAATTAATAAATTAAATGCAGGATTAAAACGAATCGACAGACAGCACCGATACTTAAAATATTTAAGAGAGATTGATAATTGGTTTGAAATTCAAAAAAAGGACGCTAAAAAGCAACTACATTTAAGAAGTAATGGTTTAACAACTGGACGTGTAAAAGTAAAATATGTTACTCAACATCAAATAAAACGATTAATAGAAATAACAGAAAAGATAGTGAAAGAGTTCGATATTAATAATTATAGGCTATTCGACCAGCGTCCGTTAATTACCGATGAACAATTAGAAACAGCTAGTAACTTATTATCTATATTAAAAAAATTACAAAATAATGAGGATAAATACATTTTTTGGAATGAATTGATTAATCAAGATCAGATTGCTATTTCATTTTGTCAGAATTCCATTGCGCAAACTCTTAGACAAACAGTTTTTGATACAAATTACCCAGTTATATGCCTTTCAGCTACAATTACTAACAAAGTTGGAGACAAAGATAGCTACCATTATATTAAAGAAATGATAGGCTTTGATGGTTACGAAGAAAAAATTAAAAAAAATAATTTTCCATACGAGAAAAGTAAACTTTATATACCTTCAAATCTACCAAAATTCAATGAACGTGAAGATAGTTATTATAAAGCAATTGGAAATTATATATTTGAATTAGTAAGTTTTAATAGTGGAGGCTCTTTAGTATTATTTACTGCAAAAGAAGATATTATAGGCGTGTATAAAGAGTTGCGAAAAAAGGAGCTTGATAAAGCTATTTATATAGATGATGGTAGTAAAAGTCAGTATGAAATTATAGAGGCGTTTAAGAAAACAAAAGGAGTAATATTAGGTACTGGAGTATTTTGGGAAGGCATTGATTTAAAAAAAGATTTATTAACGTTGTTAATAATCGTGAAATTACCTTTTCCTACTATAGATCCGATTACAAAATATAAAATTTCTAAACTAAATAGTACTGAGGAAGTTATAGTTCCTGAAATGATAATTAAGTTGAAACAAGGTGTAGGAAGATTAATAAGAACGACACAGGATAAAGGTTTATTAGTATTATTAGATTCGAGAATGAATAAATCCATCTATAAGCATAAAGAAGCAGTATTGGATGCGTTACCAATTAAAAATATGATCGATGAAGATGAAGTCAAAGATTTCTTGAATAACATTTAATGTGAGTAGCAATAGTCATTTATTACTTTTTAATACATAAAAAAAACCGCATCATTAACCGATACGCAGAAGCATATCATAAATGATGCGGTTTCTTAGAAGTTTTTATTTACTCTTTCAAATATTTTTCTTCCCAAAGAGTTTTGAACAACTTTTGTTCTGTATTGTAGTATAATTAAATATATTTATAATAAATATCAGGGAGAAATATAATGTTAGAATTTTTAGGGGATTTTTTTGGTTTGTTGAAGTTTATTATCATGGCAATTTATGTATTGATAGCGTATGGAGTATGTTTATATTTTTTATTTAAGATAATTTGTTATATTCATAAATATATTAAAGAATTTTTTGATCGCAGTTATTATCATGACGATAGTCACAGTATACCTTATGCTTTAGGACCTTACTTATTTGTAATTATTTCTTTAGGTTTAGGATTTTTAATATTTATTTTTATATACCTCGTATTAGTAAAATTATTAGGTGATTTTTTACTACATATATTATTTTTAATAGGTATATATTACCTCTATCATAAATTTATAAAAGGGCATGAAAATTAATAAATGAAAGGAGATAATTATGGCTCATCAAAGTGAATATGCATTAGAAAATGAGGTACTTCAACAACTTGAGAGTTTAGGATACGAACGAGTGAACATACATAACGTTGAACAATTACATGATAATTTTCGCAATATAGTTAATGAACGTCATAAGGATAAATTAAATGGGAAACCCCTAACAGACCGTGAATTTGAACGTTTAATGACGGGGATTAACGGTAAATCTGTATTTGATAGTGCGATGCAATTACGCGATAGTTATGTACTTAAACGTGATGATGATACTGATTTATACCTGAATTTCA